>PUNR01000247.1 GCA_003551805.1 Loktanella sp. | reverse complement strand
TCGCCGCCATGCCGGATTTCAGCTTGCGCGTGCTGACGACCGATGCGGCGGGGCGGGCTGTCAGCGACAGGGTCAGGCGTGTGCCGATGGGCTATCCAGTGCATTACGCATACCGGATTGCGGGCCATTCCGTGGCGCCGGGTGTGTTGTGGCATCTGCCGGCGGCGGTGCTTTGGGCGGATGTCGTGCATCTGACGGGCACCTATTCTTTTGCGACATTGCCGACGCTGGCGCTGGCACGCGGTCTGGGCAGGCCTGTCGTGTGGTCGCCGCGCGGGGCGTTGCAGGCCACGCAGGACTGGCCCGATGCGCCGCGCAAAACGGCCAAACGCCTGTTTGAACGCGCGGCACAAAAGCTGCGGCCAAAGGGCTGCGTCCTGCATGTCACAGCCGCGATGGAAGCCGCACAAAGTGTCGTCCGACTGCCGGATATCCGGACCGCAGTGATCCCCAATTGCGTATCTATCCCGCCGCTGGTCGGGCGCATCTTCCGTCCGGGTGGTGCGCTGCGGCTGATGTATCTGGGGCGGCTGCATCCCAAAAAAGGGATCGACCTGCTGATCGCTGCGATGGGCCGTCTGCCTGACTATGTTACGCTGGATATCTACGGCAGCGGCGATGCTGCCTATGAAGCCACGCTGCGTGCTGCTGCGGCGGAATACGGCACGCGCATCCGCTTTCACGGGCCGGTGCAAAATGCGGCCAAGGCGCTGGCTTTTGCGCGTGCCGATCTTTTCGTCCTGCCCAGCCACAGTGAAAACTTCGGCATCGTCGTGGCCGAGGCGCTGGCCCATGGCCTGCCTGTCCTGACTACCACTGCAACGCCGTGGCGCAGGCTTGATCTGATCGGCGCAGGCGCTTGCATTGACCCGTTGCAGGACGATCTGGCGGGCGCAATCGCGCGGCTGGGGGCGGGTGATCTGGCGGGTATGGGGGCGTATGGGCGCGACTGGATGATCCGCGATTTTTCGCCCGAGGTGATGGTCGCACGTTTCGCAGCACTTTACCGCAGCTTTGCTGCAGATGAACCACAGATGGTGCAGGCATGACCACACAGATCGACATCAGCGCCAATCGGCGCACGCGCAACTGGTCGGGCAAGGCGCAGGTAGCCCGCGTTTGCTGGGCTTTGTGCCAGCCATTCTTCCGGCTAAGCCCGCGGCCCTTATGGTTCTGGCGGGTCTGGTTGTTGCGGCTGTTCGGTGCGCAGATCGGGCAGGGCGTGCATGTCTACCCTTCGGTGCGGATCACCATGCCCTGGCATCTGTATATCGAGGATCAGGCCGCCATAGGCGACCGCGCCATTCTTTATGCGCTGGGGCCTATCCATATCGGCCCGCGCGCGACGGTGTCGCAGAACGCGCATCTTTGTGCAGGCAGCCACGACTGGCGCGATCCCGCGCGGCCTTTGCTGCGCCCGCCCATCGTGATCGGGCCGGATGCATGGGTCTGTGCCGATGCTTTTGTCGGGCCGGGCGTGGTGATCGGCGCGGGTTCAATCCTTGGCGCGCGGGCTGTCGCACTGCGCGCGCTGCCACCGCGCCATATCGGGCAAGGCAACCCGATGGTCGCAAAGCCGATGCCATGACCGACCTGACCGCCATCATCCTGACCCGTGACGAGGCGCTGCATCTGCCCCGCGCGCTGGCATCGTTGCAAGGGGTCGCCACACGCGTGATCGTGGTCGACAGCGGATCGACCGACGCCACCTGCCAGATCGCGCGCAACATGGGGGCAGAGGTTTGGGTGCGTCCGTGGACGAGTTATGCGCAGCAGTTCAACTGGGCGTTGGACCGGCTTGCGCATGGCGGCTGGGTCTTGCGGCTGGATGCGGATGAATATGTGACACCCGCCCTTGCCACCCAGATCAGCGCGGGCCTGCCTGATGTCGCAGGCATCACCGTCGGGCGCAGCATGTGGTTTCAGGGCAAGCCGGTCCGCTATGGCGGGTTGTTTCCCGCGCGAATGCTGCGGCTGTTCCGCCAAGGGCATGGCCGCGTCGAGCCGCGCTGGATGGACGAACATATCGTCGTGGACGGCCCTGTTGCGCATCTTTCGGGTCAGATCATCGACGACAACCGCAAGCCGCTGGATTGGTGGATTGCCAAGCACAATGCCTATGCCAGCCGCGAGGTGGTGGATATTCTCAACCACCGCCACGGCTTTCTTGCGGTGCAAGCTGCACCTACGGGTGCGGCAGGGATGAAGCGGTGGATCAAAACCCGTCTTTATACGCGCCTGCCCGGTGGGACGCGGGCGGGGGTGTATTTCCTGTACCGCTATATCCTGCGCCTTGGCTTTCTGGACGGACGGCAGGCGCGGGCGTTTCATGTGCTGCAAGGGTTTTGGTACCGCTATCTGGTCGATGCCAAACTGGCCGAAGTGGAACGTCACATGGCCCGCGAACAAACGACCCCCACCGCGGCAATCCATGCGGTGCTGGGCATTGATCTGAAACCTCAGCCAAAAAAGGACGCTGCATGAAAGTATCTGTTGTCACCGCTGTGCGGAACGGGGCTGCGACTTTGCCAAGGATGCTTGACAGTCTGCACCTGCAAAATCACGGCGATCTGGAACATGTCGTGCAGGATGGCGCCTCATCTGATGGCACGGTCGACCTGCTGCGCGCACAGGGATTGGCGGGAATGGCGCTGGTCTCTGCGCCGGACAGCGGGATTTATGATGCGATCAATGCGGGGATCAGCCGGGCCAGCGGTGATGTGATCGGGCTGTTGCATGCCGATGATGTGCTGGCAGGGCCTGATGTGCTGGCGCGGGTGGCGCAAGCATTGGCAGATCCGGATATCGACGGCGTTTACGGCGATCTGCAATATGTCGCCCGCGATGACCCGTCCCGCGTGATCCGGCACTGGCGGGCGGGGGAGTTCACCCGCGCCGCGCTGGCACGCGGCTGGATGCCGCCGCATCCGACGCTTTATCTGCGCCGCGCGGTTTTTGACCGTGCAGGGCTATACGACACCAGCTATCGCATTTCGGGCGATTATGACGGGATGCTGCGGTTTCTGACTTCGGGGCAGGTGCGGCTAAGCTATATCCCACATGTGATGGTGCGCATGCAGATGGGCGGTGCCAGCAACCGCAGTTTCGCCCAGATGATCCGCAAAAGCCGCGAGGATTACCGCGCGATCCGCAGGCACGGCGTGGGGGGGATCGGCACGCTGATGGGCAAGAACCTAAGCAAGCTGCCGCAATTCTTTGGTCAGGTGTAGAAATACCGCGTCAGATGGTAAAAGATCGGTGCAGCAAAGATCACGCTGTCCAACTGGTCGACGAACCCACCCTGACCGGGGATCAGGTGGGACCAGTCCTTGACCCCGCGGTCACGCTTGATCGCGGCAAAAACGATGCTGCCGAACATGCCCACCAGTGACGCCGCCCCCGCCATGCCCATCGCGGCCAGCGGTGTGAACGGCGTGATCCAGCTCAGCATGCCGCCGATCAGCATGGCCGAGGTGACACCACAGGCCACACCTTCCCATGTTTTGGGCGACAGGCCGGGGGCGATTTTGGTGCGCCCGATCCGGCGGCCAAAGAAATATTCCAGCAAGTCACCCAGTTGCACGACCATCACCAGAAAGGCGATCAGCAGCACCGCGCGTTCGCTGTAATCGGGCAGGTCCAGCGTCATCAGCGCAGGCACGTGACTGACGCAGAACACGGTAATCATCAGCGCCCATTGGGTTTCGGCGACCCGCACCAGAAAGCGGTTTGCATTGCCGCGCAGGGCCGACACAATGGGCAGCAAAAGGAAGGCGTAGACAGGGATGAAGATGGCGAACAACCCGGTCCAGCCAAAACCCACAAAGACATATTGCAACGGCAGCACGACAAAGAACGCCAGCGCCAGCGCGATGTGGTCGGCCTGTGTCTTGGCTGTCAGCGTCAGGAATTCGCGCAGCGCCGCGAACGACACAAAGGCAAACAGGATCATCACGCCGATCTTGCCCGTCAGCAGCGCCAGCCCGACGAATGTGACCATGCCCCACCAGCTTTGCACGCGGGTCATATAGGTTTCGAGCACCGGATTGGCGTGGCCTGCGGGTTGGCGGGCGCGCAGGACTTCACCCAGCACGGTCATTGCGATCAGGATGGCGAAACTGCCGAAGGCCAGCAGCAGGATATCGGCGGTGGTGCTGGTCATGGGCGCACTTCCGGTGCAAGTGCCGCCAGCGCATCCGCCGCACGGCGCAGGAAATCATCCTTGCTCTCGCCGTCCTGCACGTGGATCGGGGCGCCAAAGGTGACGGTGCAGATCAAGGGAAGCGGGATCACCTCGCCCTTGGGCATGATGCTGGTCAGGTTGGCGACCCAAGTCGGGACCAGATCGACCTGCGGGCGTGCGACGCCCATGTTGTAAAGCCCCGATTTGAACGGCAGCAGCGGATCGTCGGTCATGTTGCGGTTGCCTTCGGGAAAAATGATCAGCGATGATCCTTCGTCCAGCGCGGCTAAAATCTTGTCCATCGGTTTGTCATTCACTTCGTGGCGGCGGTCGATCAGGACGCAGTTGAACACTTCTGGCCCGACAAAGGCGCGGAGTTTGTTTTTCAGCCAGTAATCCGCCGCCGCCACCGGGCGCACATCGCGGCGCAAGGCGGGTGGCAAGCACGACCAGATCATCGGCATATCGCCGTTGCTGGTGTGATTGGCGAAATAGACGCGCTGGCGCGGGACGGGTTCGATGCCTTGCCAATCCGCGCGTACCGCCGTGATCGCGCGGGCAAAGATGCGGATGGCATGGCCTGTCAGGCGGGCGGCGAACTGGCGCAGGTATTTCATGGATCTGACTTTGGCGAAGGGTTTCGGTTTTGGAAAGAGGGAACCCCGCCCGACGCGGTGCGGGCGGGGGAGGGGTTCAGATATCCTTGTCGGCGGTGACGTATTCCGACAAAAGCTTTTCGTTGCGCGCGGCTTCCAGTCGGGTGATCCGGTCTTCGGACAGACGGTCGTCAAAGCGGTATTTGACGAAATTCACCAAGGCCAGCGTCAGCAGCAGGATACCGATACCCCAATAGCCTTTGGTCGACAGTGGCACATCGGGCGACAGCCAAAGCGACAGGCCAAGCATCGCATAAGCGACGACGACAGCGGCGCCGTTAAAGAACATGATAAGGGCGTTGTCTGAACGTGTTGTGTGCATTTTTGATCTCCTGTCAGATTATGATTTAGTTTTGTGCGGCTTTAAGGCGGGCCAGCACGTCATCGGGGGTTGACCTTGTCGCGTTACCGAACCCGGCATCGGCCATTCGGTCAGCAATGCTGCCGCCATCAAGATCGCGGTTGATATCGGCCAGAATCTCGGTCCTCTCGAACGGGTCGTCGCGGCCAAGGACGCGGGCGATCAGTTCTTCGGCCTCGTCCACGCTGCTGGTGGTGACGCCACTGCGGTGCATCTGCATCTGAATATCCTGTTCACGGCGCACGGCGCGGGCCTGTATCGCGCCTTGTTTCAGGTCGATGATCCGGCGGTGGCCGCTTTCGATGGACGACCGCAGGCGCATGATCTTTTGATCCAATCGCTGCAATGTGTCGGCGCGCAGCGCCAGTTCGTTTTCCATACCTGCAATGGCGCGTGCGGCCTCTGCCGCGAGATCGTCGCGGTCATTTGCCAGCGCATCCTGCGCCCGGCGGGTCAGGTCCGAGATGCGCGATTTCAGACCTGCGTGCTGCTTTTGTTCGGACCGCTGCCGCTGGATCAGGCTGGCAAGCGTGGCTTTGGCCGCCCGCAGGCTGTTGTCGCTTTCGCGGATTTTCTGGTCGATCAGTTCAATCGCAAAAGCATCGCGCACGCGGTCTTCGGCCCGTGCATTCTGCCCGTGGATCAGGGTGGCGAGTGTTTTGAACATCTGTCTGTCTCCGTTGCAATCATCAGCGTGAACGCTGTTCATGAATTAGGATTAGGACAGTTCGATTTTGCGGTCAAGTTAAAAATGAACGATGTTCAAATTATTTCAAGGCTTGGCCATTTGCCGTAAGACCAGCGCAATCATCCGGTCGATGTCATCCGACGGCACGCCTGCGCTGGCCCGGTCCAGCCCCAAAAGCACGATGCCATGCACCGACGAAAACAGCGCCCGCGTCAGCAGCGCATTTGTCTGCGCGTCGTTTGCGGGAAAGATCACCTGCAGCGGATCGGCGATATAAGTGAACAACTGCCCCATTTCCTGCAAATACCAGTCGGGGGCTGCGGCATCCGGCGCGCGGTCCAGATCGAACAAAGCCCGCCAGCTATTGTGGTTTGCTGCAGCGAAATGGTGGTACGCCTGCGCCATGATGACCAGCTGTTCGACAGGGTCTTGCGGGGCCTCGGCCAAGGCAGTTGCGACATCTGCGCCAAGGCGGTGAAACGTGCGCGCGTTCACGGCCAGCACCAGATCGGTCAGATCACCAAAGACGTTGTAGATCGCCCCCACGGCGCAACCCGCCTCTGCTGCCAGATCACGGGCGCGCAGGGCGCCCAGCCCGTCAGCCGCGATGGTGCGCTCGGCGATTTCAATCAGGTTTTCGCGCAAAGCCTTGCGCCGTTCTGCCACTTTGCCTGTCATGCTGCCTCCATTTGAACGGGGTTCAGCATAGCAAGAGGCAGGCGGTATGAAAACCCGTCACGTCTTGACCGGCGCACCCCCTGCAAAGCTGTTCACGCCGTGATAGCCGATGGCGTCTTCCTGCATCTGCAAATGCAGCCCGTCGCCGGTATAGGGATGCGCGCGGGCGAGGTCTTCGTCGAAATCAATGCCCAGACCGGGGGCGGTGGGGACGGGGATATAGCCGCCTTCGACGCTCAGGCTGTTTTTGATCAGCGCCATGTGGAACGGTGTTTCGATGGTTTCGGCCATCAGGATATTGGGGATGGATGCCGCAAGCTGGATATTGGCCGCCCATTCGACGGGGCCTGCGTAAAGATGCGGCGCGATCTGCGCGTTATAGACTTCGGCCATGGCAGCGATTTTCTTGGTTTCCCAGATGCCGCCGGACCGCCCGAGTGCAGGCTGCAGAATCGTCGCCGCCCCGCTGCGCAGCACGGTGGCAAATTCGGCCTTGGTGGTCAGCCGTTCGCCGGTGGCGATGGGGATCGGCACAGCGCCTGCGACCTTGGCCATTTCGGCGACGTTATCTGGCGGGATCGGTTCTTCGTACCACAGCGGGCTATAGGGCGCGATGGCTTGGCCCAGCCGGATCGCACCGCCGGTGCTGAACTGGCCGTGTGTGCCGAACAGCAGATCCGCACGGTCGCCCACAGCCTCTCGGATGGCTTTGCAAAAGGCGACCGACAGCGACAGATCGTGCATCGACGGCATATGCCCGCCACGGATCGTATAAGGGCCGGCGGGGTCGAATTTGACGGCTGTGTAGCCTTGGTCGACCATGTCGAGCGCGACTTCGGCGGCCATATCGGGGCTGGACCAGAAGTTGGGGAGGGGGTGCGATTTGCGCGGGTAAAGATAGGTATAGGCGCGGATACGGTCGTTCGTGCGCCCGCCAATCAGCGCGTGCACGGGCCGGTCGCGGTCCTTGCCCAGAATATCCCAGCAGGCCATTTCAAGTCCCGACCAAGCGCCCATCACCGTCAGGTCGGGGCGTTGCGTGAAACCAGCGGAATACACGCGGCGGAACATCAATTCGATATTTTCGGGGTTCTCGCCCGCCATGTGGCGCGCGAAAACGTCGGTGATGACCGCCTTCATCGCCTCTGGTCCGACCGATGACGCATAGCATTCGCCGTAGCCCACGACACCTGTGTCGGTCGTGACTTTGGGGATGATCCAGTATTGCCCGCCCCAGCCGGGTGCGGGGGGCGCGGTCACGATGATGTCAAGATCGGCAAGTTTCATGGGAACACGATCACATTGCGTTTCGCGCTGCCGGTCTTGGTATCGGCAATCGCTTCGTTGATCTGGTCAAGCCGCCAGCGGCCAGAGATCAATTCGTCCAGCTTTAGCCGCCCTTGTTCATACAAATCGACCATCCACGGGATATCGCGTGCGATCACCACGTCGCCCATTTTGGACCCGATCATGCCTTGGCCAGTCGCTGCCAGCATGACTGGTTCATAGGTCGACATCGCCCCGGAATGCGGCATGCCGACCATGATCACCTTGCCGCCATTGGCCAGATATTGCGGGGCCTGATCGTAGGCGGGGATCGCGCCGACGGTCACGAAAACGGCGTCAGCGCCCCGTCCCAGCGCCTCTTTCGCGGCGCGCCAAGGCTTGTCGATTGTGGCCAATACACCATCGGTCGCGCCGAATTCGCGGGCGATGGCGAGCTTTTCAGGTGTGGTGTCCACCGCCACGATGCGCCGGGCACCTGCGATCCGCGCGCCCTGAATAGCATTCAGGCCCACGCCGCCTGCACCGATCACGACCACATCCTGACCTGCACGCAGTTGCGCTGCGTTCACCACAGCGCCGATACCGGTGATGACACCGCAGGCAAGCAATGATGCCGCCTCCATCGAAATTGTATCCGAAAGTTTGACCACCTGACTTTGGCTGACCACGACCTTTTCGGCAAAACCGCCTGTATTCATCGCCTGATGCAATGGCCTGCCATCGGCCAAGGTCAGCGGACCGCTCGCCATGTCGCTTTCGCAGGCCACGGGCCGTCCACCTGCGCAGGACGGACAGCTGCCGCAGGACCGGATCAGGGTTACGACGACAGGATCGCCCAAGCGCAGACCACGCACGCCGTCACCGATGGCGGTGATATGGCCTCCCGCCTCGTGGCCGTAGACTGCGGGCAGGGTACCGCCCCAGCCGCCGCCGATGTAGGTCACGTCGGAATGGCAGATGGCGCAGGCTTTCAGCGTCACCTCGACCTCGTCGCGGTTCGGTGCGGCAAGGTTGACGGTTTCAACCGTCAATGGTGCGCCAAAGGCGTGGCAGACGGCGGCTTTGATTGTGGGCATTCAGTCCTCCTGTATTCAGGCCAGCCTGTCGTGCCACCGCGGGGCGTGCAAGTCTGAACGCGACCTTATGAGACGCGGGCGCGCTTTGGCCTTGGCGTTTGGACGAAGACTGCGATGCAGCCCAGTGCCAACAATGCCGACAGCAGAAATGGCGCGCCGGGCAGGTAGATGGGGTTTTGCGGCGCGGTGAAATACCAGAAGGTTTGCGTCACCAGCAAGGGTGCCACGATTGTCGCCACCGCGTTGATGGATGTCACTGTGCCTTGCAATTCGCCTTGCTGGTTGTCGGCGGCGGTGCGCGACATGATCCCTTGCATCGCTGGCCCTGCGATTGACCCCAGCGCTGTCAGCGGCGTCAACGCCAGCGCGATCCAGCCGTTGGTCACAAAGCCCAAGGCGATGAAAGCACCGACATCGATCCCGAGCCCGAGGATCACCGTGCGCCGTTCGCCCAGCCGTTTGATGATCGGGCGCAGAAGCAGCCCTTGCACCACGGCGATGCCGATACCGAAAACGCCCAACGACAACCCGATCATGCCGGGGCCCCAGCCAAAACGCTCGGCGCCGAAATAGGCCCAGACGCCGGGATAGACGAAAAAAGCCACGGTATAGACAAAGGTGATCAGCAAAAGCGGTTTCAGTCCCGGCAAGGCGCCGATATTGCGAAATGCGCCCAATGGATTTGCCCTGCGCCATTGAAACGGTCGGCGGATCCGGTCGGTCACGGTTTCGGGCAGCACGAAATAGCCAAAAACCGCATTCGCCGCAGCCAGCCCTGCCGCTGCCCAGAAGGGCGCGCGCGTGCCGTATTCTGCCAGCAACCCGCCAACCAATGGGCCGACCACAAAGCCCACGCCAAAGGCCGCACCGATCAGGCCGAAATTGCCGGCCTTTTCTTCGGGGCTGGATATATCGGCCATATAGGCCGCTGACGTCGATTGGGTGGCTGCCGTGATCCCGCCGATGACCCGCCCGATAATCAGCAACCAGATCGTATGCGCCAGCGCCATCAGCACATAATCAAACGCCATAATCACCAGCGAGATGATCAAGACTGGCCTGCGCCCATAGCGGTCTGACAGGCTGCCCACTGTGGGGCCAAAGATGAATTGCATCGCCGCATAGATCGTCGCCAGCACCCCGCCCCAGAGGGCGGCATCGGCAAGGCCTGCGCCTTCGACCTCTTGTATGAGCGATGGCATCACAGGCAGGATCAACCCGATCCCCATCGCGTCCAGCATGACCGATATCAGAATGAAAGTGACCGGAAGGCGTTTATCCATCAGCGCAGGATTAAACTGTGCGGTTCACTTTGCAAGAGCGATTGAGGTGGTGCCTGCAATACGGACCAGATGCTGCGCGAGCAGCGCGGGCGCCGACAGAAAAGGCGAATGCGATGTAGGCATTTCAGTCACCGTACCTGCGGGCCAGCCTTGGGTCATCGTGACCTGAAATTCCGGTGGAATGGTGCGATCATCGGTGCAACGGATATAATGACAGGGCCGGGGGTGGTTTGGCGTCAGCGGTGTTTCCTGCGGCAGGATCGGTTGGGGGCCAAGTTGGCTGATGGCCCAAGCTGCCTTGTCATGCGGCACATCATGATAGAACTTTTCGGCAGCTTTGGTGGTGTCGACGCTGAAGGTGATGCGCTGATCGTCCACGACAATCGCGTCAAGCAGGGGTTGCGTGGGCGCCATCCGCCGCATCTGCGCCAGCGATTTGCCCGCCATCGGCGCATAGGCGCAAAGATAGACAAGCGCGTCAATCTTGTCAGGCGCAAGGTTCGCAGCGGCGGTGATCGGATAGCCCGCCATCGAATGGCCGACAAGGATCACGGGCGTATCAATCGCTGCGATGATTGCTTGGGCGTAAAGGTCTAGCGTCACGTCGCTTGCTGGTGTGGCGTCCTTCCCATGCGAGGGCAGGTCGATCGCGCGGGCCGTGTGACCGGCGGCGGTCAGATGCGGGATCAGATCATCCCAGCACCATGCGCCATGGCAAGACCCGTGGATCAGCAGAAAATCAGACATGGCCGGTGCCTTTCATAAAATCCACCAGATGTGCGGCGTAGGTTTGCGGGTCTTCGACGCACGGCAAATGCCCGACACGGCGCATCAGGACAAAGCGTGATCCGGGGATCAGATCGACTGTTTCGCGCACCAGATCGGCGGGTGTCGATCCATCCTCTGACCCTGCGATGCCAAGCGTGGGGATACGCAAACCGCTGGTGGGTGTATAAAAATCGGTGCCAGCGATGGCGGCACAGGTGCCGGTGTAGCCGGCGACGGGGGTGTCCTCTAGCATTTTGCGCCAAGGCTGCATGGCTGGGGTGCCGTAGAAGCTGCGCCCGAACCAGCGTTGCAGCACGGTGTCGGACAGGGCGGGCAGGCCTTTGGCGGTGACGGTGTCGATCCTATCCTGCCAGAGTTTCGGGTTGCCGATCTTGGCCGCGGTGTTGGACAGCACCAGTGCGCGGATCAGGTCGGGGCGTTTGACCGCTAGTCCCTGCGCGACCATGCCGCCGACAGACAGGCCCACGAACATGGCATCGCGGACATTGGCGGCGTCGCAGACCGCCTCGGCGTCACGGATCAGTTGACCCATGCTGTAGGGACCGTCTGGCGCATCCGATTGGCCATGCCCACGCGCATCATATCGGATGATCCGCAGACCACCGGGAAGATTTGCGATGACCTGATCCCAGATCACCCGCGTGGTGCCGAGCGCATTGGCAAAAACCACAGGGGCACCATCCGCAGGCCCCT
>PUNR01000180.1 GCA_003551805.1 Loktanella sp. | reverse complement strand
CGCATCGCGCTGGTCAATCTTGACGCCGAACCTGCACCCGCTGGTGTGATGGATGTCGTGCTTGGCCCAGGCTGGCCCGGCATCTTGCTGCACGAAGCGATCGGGCACGGGCTGGAAGGCGACTTCAATCGCAAAGGATCAAGCGCTTTCGCCGGCTTGATGGGCCAGCAGATTGCCGCACGCGGGGTCACAGTGCTGGATGACGGCACAATCCCTGACCGGCGCGGATCGATCACCGTGGATGACGAAGGCACGCCCAGCGCAAAAAACGTGCTGATCGAAGATGGCGTGCTGGTCGGCTATATGCAGGACCGTCAGAATGCGCGACTGATGGGGGTCGCCCCCACTGGCAACGGGCGCCGCGAAAGCTTTGCCCATACGCCGATGCCACGCATGACCAACACCTATATGCTGGCAGGGGATGCCAGCCCCGAAAGCCTTGTCGCGGATCTCAAGGACGGGATTTATGCGGTGGGGTTTGGCGGTGGGCAGGTCGATATCACCAACGGCAAGTTCGTATTTTCCTGCACCGAAGCTTACCGCGTCAAGAATGGCGTGATCGGCGCACCCGTCAAAGGCGCCACGCTGATTGGTGACGGGGCGACCGCGCTCAAACAAATCAGGGGGATCGGTAATGATCTGGCGCTCGATCCGGGGATCGGAAAGTGTGGCAAGGCTGGACAATGGGTGCCGGTCGGTGTGGGCCAGCCCAGCCTGCTGATCGGGGGTCTGACGGTCGGCGGTGCGGCAGCGTAACGGGTGCGATTCGCATTGCTGCCCGGTTGCGCGGCGATGGGGGCCATCACCGCGCAGTTTTAAGTGACCTAAAATCAGCGGGTTACCGGTCATATTTCGAAATACGTGCGGTGATTCATCCCTTGTTAAGGCTGTGATCCTAATGCTTGTGTAGCAATAGGCGGAGCAAGGGATGACCCAACCGACACGATCTTCCATACCCCCCCAACTCCCCCCCACCACGGAAGAGGATGCGATCAACCATCTTCGCCTATTGCGATCACGCCGTGTCGGTCCTGCGACCTATCGGCGGTTGCTTGGGGAATATGGCACAGCGCAGGATGCGCTGGCCGCCCTGCCTGATATCGCGCGCGCAGCCGGTGTCGAAAATTACGAAATCTGTCCGCTTGGGGTGATCCGCGCTGAATTACAGGCAGGCAAGGCCGCCGGTGCGCGGCTTTTGTCAAATCGGGATAGCCAGTACCCGATGACGCTGCGCGATATTTCTGACGCGCCACCCTTGCTGTGGTGTCTGGGCAAAACTGACCTGCTGACGCGTCCGATGATCGCATTGGTCGGCGCGCGCAATGCGTCGTCGCTGGGGACGCGCATGGCGCGCAAACTGGCAGCGGATCTGACCGATCATGGCTATGTCGTCGTGTCCGGTCTGGCGCGCGGCATTGATACAGCAGCCCATCTGGGGGCTTTGCCCGGCGGCACGATTGCCGTGCAGGCTGGCGGGGTCGACGTGATTTACCCGGTCGACAACACGGCCCTTGCCCACGATATCGCCAAAGCCGGGCTGCGGCTGTCCGAAATGCCGATGGGGTTGCAGCCGCAGGCGCGGCATTTTCCGGCGCGCAACCGGATCATATCGGGCCTTGCACAGGCGGTTGTGGTCGTCGAAGCTGCGGCGAAATCAGGCAGCCTGATCACGGCACGCAATGCGCTGGACCAAGCGCGCGACGTTTTCGCAGTGCCCGGCCATCCGTTCGATGCGCGCGCCGCAGGCTGCAACATGTTGCTGCGCGACGGGGCCACATTGGTGCGCTGTGTCGAAGATGTGATCGAGGCTTTGACACCACCCGCCCCCGCCGTGCCGCTTCCGGAACCCGCGCCACAGCCACGACCTGTACTGCGCAATATCGCAGCTTTGCATAACATGATCTTGTCACGTTTGGGATCTGCACCTGTCGCCGAAGACCAGCTTTTGCGCGATCTGGCAGTGCCTGCGACACAGGTAGCGCCCGCGCTGGTGGATCTGGAACTGGATGGCAAGATCACACGTCAGGCTGGCGGGTTGCTGGCCCGGGCGGTTTAAGGAAGGTTTCGTATGAAAAACTTTTAGCCTCCGGCGGGGATATTTAGGCTCTGACGATGGGGATTTTTCGCGTCATTGACATTCGCGGCACAGTCACCACATCTTGCGCCACTTAACGCAAGCCGTGCAGATAAAGGATTCCCATGCCCGTTGTTGTCGTCGAATCCCCCGCAAAAGCCAAGAAAATCAACGAATATCTTGGTAAAGGCTTTGTCGTTCTGGCATCCTATGGTCACGTCCGCGACCTGCCGCCCAAAGACGGATCGGTCCTGCCAGATGACGATTTCGACATGAAATGGGAAATCGCGACCGACAGCAAAAAGCATATCAAGGCCATCGTCGATGCGCTGAAAGAAGACAACGCACTGATCCTCGCCACCGACCCCGACCGCGAGGGAGAGGCGATTTCATGGCACCTGACCGAAGCCCTGACCGCCAAAAAGGCGAT
>PUNR01000277.1 GCA_003551805.1 Loktanella sp. | reverse complement strand
TGTTGACGATGGCAGGTAGGCCGCGTTCGGCGCAAATCTCGATCAGCAGACGCATGATCTGGCGGGATGTCTTGGGGTCGAGGCTGGCGGTGGGTTCATCAACCAGCAGCAATTCAGGGTCTTGCGCCAGTGCGCGCGCGATGCCCACGCGTTGCCGCTGTCCGCCGGACAAAGCATCGGCGCGTTTGTCGGCATGTTCCAGCAGCCCGACCCGGTCCAACAGCGCATAGGCGCGGGTGATATCCTCGGCGGGAAATCTACGCAGATAGCTGCGCCAGAACGGGACATAGCCAAGACGCCCCGATAGCACGTTCTCCATCACGGTCAGCCGTTCGACCAAGGCATATTCCTGAAAGATCATCCCGATCCGGCGGCGTTGCTGGCGCAACTCGCGCTTACCAAGGCCCACAAGGTCCACATCGTTCAGCAGCACCTTGCCGCCTGTCGGTTCGACCAGCCGGTTGATGCAACGGATCAGCGTGGATTTACCGGCACCGGACGGGCCGATCAGTCCCATGATCTGGCCTTTCGGCACGGTCAGCGACACATCGGACAGCGCGGTATCGCCGGTTTTATAGGTCTTGGACAAAGCGTCGAGGATCAGCATAGGCAGGTTCCTGAAAAAGCAATGACGCGGGCGGTTCATGCCGCCCGCGTCTGTATGGATGCCGGGGTTACTGGCAGTTGTATTCGACGCCCATCGCGGCATCGATCTGCCGGATCACCGACCAGTTTTCCTGAAATGTGATCGGGATGAACTGGGCTTCACCGGAATTGCTGAATTCCTCTTCCATCGATGTGCCGGTCCAATCAAAGCTAAAGAACGCTTCGGCGACTTTTTCCTGCAGGTCGGGATGCAGGTTAAAGACGGTGCCGTAACCGGTCGTCGGGAAGGTGTCGGATGTGTAGAAGATTTCCAGCTGATCGGCCTGAATCACATCGCGGGCTTCCATCCGCTTGCGCACGGAATTGGCAATGGCGGCGGCGTCATAGTCGCGGTTGGCCACACCGAGGATCGAATTGTCATGCGCACCCGAAAACGCGGGGGTGAAATCACGATCCGCTTCCAGCCCGAACTCGGCGGCCAACAGCGCGGATGGTGCCTTGAAGCCCGAGTTAGAGGTTTCGGCAGTAAAGGCCATCGTGCGGCCAGCGATATCGGCGATATCGGTGATGCCGGAACCGGGATAGGTGATGAACTCCATCTCATAGCCGAAAGACCCGTCCTCGCGGGCCATCATGGCGAAGGGGCGGAAGCCGGCGCAGGCCACGGCCAACGGGTTTGATCCGGTGTTGAAGCCGGCGACATGCAGACGACCTGCGCGCATCGCTTCGATCTGGGCGGCGTTGGACTGGACGGGGAAAAATTGCACAGGCTTGCCGGTGACTTCTGACATATGGTCAAGGAACGGCTGCCAGACTTCGGCATAAACGGCGGGGTCTTCGACGGGGGTGTAGGCAAAGACCAGCGTTGCGGGGTCAAGCCATTGGGATTCGTCGGTAGGGATATCGGCGATCAGGTCGCCGTCATTATCGACAAAGCGGTCGGACAGGGCGAATTCGGCAAAGCTTGGCGTGGCAAGCACGACAGCGATGGCTGTCAGTGTGGCGGTCATTTTCATGGCTACATTCCTTTTGCATCAGCAGAGTGATGGACCGTCCCTGACGGGTGAATGCAAAAGCTATGTAAAGCGGGTGTGATGTTTTTGTAAAACGTCGCTGCCCGCGCATCAGGTTCCCGCGGGCAGAGGGGGCCGGTGCGTCAGCCCAGCGCGTATCCGGCACCGCGCACCGTGCGGATCAGGTCATCGCCACCGTGACTGCCCAGAACCTTGCGCAAGCGGCCCACATGGACATCGACCGTGCGGGTATCGACATAGATGTCACGCCCCCAGACCCGGTCCAGCAGTTGGTCCCTGCTCCAGACGCGGCCCGGCTTTTCCATGAAGGTGGTCAGCAGGCGAAACTCGGTTGGTCCCAGACGCAGTTCGTTTTCGCCGCGAAAGACCTTGTGGGTTTCGGAATCCAGCACGATATCGCCGTAAACCAGCCGTTCACCCATCGTGGCAGGGCGCGACCGGCGCAGATGTGCTTTTACGCGCGCCAGCAATTCGACGATGGAATAGGGTTTGCTAATGTAATCATCAGCGCCGGTGTCCAGCCCGCGGACTTTGTCCACCTCTTCGGAACGTGCCGATAGCATGATGACAGGTGTCATGCGGAATGCGGGGCGGCTTTTGATCTGGCGACAGATTTCGATGCCGGACGTGCCGGGCAGCATCCAGTCCAGCAGGATCAGATCGGGCTGTTCTTCTTCGATCAGCAACAGGGCTTCGTTGCCATCGGCTGCCTTGATGACGCGGTACCCTTCGCTTTCGAGGTTGTAGGACAGCACTTCGCGTTGCGCCGGTTCATCCTCGACCACAAGAACGGAGGGTTGCAGATCGGTCATCAGACGCCTCCTTCCTGAAGCTCCAGCGCGGTGCGGTCATTTGCGGACAGCGCCTGTTCCACCAGATACCCCATTTTCACGACGGTGGACTGAATGTTTTCAAGAGCGTGATGGAATGAAGTGACGACATGTGGGTCGTTCATATTTGCGGTTCTTTCGCTAGGTCCAAGGGCGTTCATTTACCAGCGGCATTCAGATTTGCTGCGTTTGTAGTTGGTGATCGCATGCATGAAAATCAGGTCGCATAACAATACCATACTAGCAGCACAGGTCCGACTTACAAAGCTACCTTCAGAGCTGTCTACCCGGATAAAGATATGGTTGGGCAGGGCGGTAACGGCGTTCAGAGGCAATGACGTGGCGGGTGTGAGAACGTGTTTGGAAAGATCACCTGCCGCGTGGCTGATGGGTGGTGGCACCGGCTTCAATGACCCTCGGTCTCGATGTTCATCTCGGCACCGCAATGCTTGCAGTGGATGGCATCGGTGTCGTGTAACAACAGGCCGCAAGACTTGCATTTCTGCCGGATTTTAGGGGGCTGGAAGACGGATTGCAGCAGGTGCAGGAACAATCCGACCCCTACAATCAAAATCACAATCGACAGCCACCGTCCCGACGTGCCGACCAGAACAATATCGCCAAAACCCGTCGTCGTCAGTGCTGCCATCGTAAAGTAAAGCGCATCGACCCATGTCACGATATCGGGATTCGCTGTTTTCTGAAGCGCAAAGACGACGCTTGATACGATGAAGATAAAAACCGCCAGATTCACACTGCGCTGCACAACATCTTCGTTGCGCCTGAAAAACCGGCTATCGTGCCGCAATTCCTGCAACACACGATAGGACCGCACCACCCGAAGCGCGCGCAGCACCCTTAGAAACGCGAAATCGCCAAAGATGATCGGGGCAATCAGGCTAAGGATCACGATGATATCGGCCCAATAGAACGGGTTGCGCCGCACGAAATCGCGGTTGCCGGACGATATCAGCCACCGCGCGACCAGATCGGCAAACACGATCGACGCCAGCAGCAGATCAAGGATCAGCCAGTCATTCTGAATGCCAAGAACGGTGCCGATGACATAGCTGCCGATGATCACCAGATCAAAGCCAAGCAGCCCCAGACGGAACCGCAAACCGGCATTGCTGCGCCCGTTGTAAAGCCGGTCCAGTCGTTCGCAAAGCGGCGCAAGCCGGCCATTGAATTGTTTTTTTGCCATTCTGCCTGTCGTATCCCGCACGGCCGCGTTGCGCCATGATCTTTGCGTTTTCTGAAGGTTAATTGGCTTTATTGGCCAGTTCAATTGAAAGCCGGGGGCATATGCGTTACGACCGCCAATCTACCTGCATCGACGACCGTCGTGCGGAAATAAGAATAAGGAAGGGATAGCCATGACCGATCAGACTTCATCGGACGATGATGCACCTGAGATCGAACCGATACCCGAACCAGAAGGCGATACTGAAATTATCGAGACCGATTACGACATCGGTCAGGATAATTTCAGTGGTGCCGTTGCGCTGGAACTTGATCTGCACAAGATCGTTTTTTCCGTATCCGCCATTTCGATCATGGTGTTCACCTTTCTGACGCTCGCGTTCCAGAACGAAGCAGAGCCTTTGTTTGTTGGCCTGCGCGACTGGCTGACCAGCCATCTGGACTGGTTTTTCCTGAGTGCGGGCAATATTTTCGTGCTGGTGTGCTTGGGGCTGATCGTTTCGCCCTTGGGCAAGGTGCGCCTGGGCGGGCCGGATGCGACGCCGGATTACGGCTATGTCGGCTGGTTTTCGATGCTGTTTGCCGCCGGTATGGGCATCGGCCTGATGTTTTTCGGTGTATCGGAACCGATGGGCCACTTTGATGCGGCTTTGGCCGGGATCACCGTGGGCGAAGACGGTTTGCGCACTGACTGGGCACCGCTTGGCGGGGCCGAAGGCAATATCGAGGAATCCCGCCGTCTGGGTATGGCTGCCACGATCTTTCACTGGGGTCTGCATCCTTGGGCGATCTATGCTGTGGTCGCGCTGGCGCTGGCGCTGTTCAGCTATAACAAGGGTCTGCCGCTGACGTTGCGGTCCTGCTTTTACCCGATCTTTGGCGAACGCGTCTGGGGTTGGCCCGGGCACATCATCGACATTCTGGCTGTGCTGGCGACCGTGTTCGGTCTGGCGACATCGCTGGGGATCGGTGCGCAACAGGCGTCTGCCGGTCTGAATTTTCTGTTCGGTCTGGGCACGGGCAATTCGATGCTGATCCTGCTGATTATCGTCATCACGCTGATCGCCATCGGGTCAATCATCCGCGGCCTTGATGGTGGCGTCAAAGTTCTGTCCGAAGTGAACATGGGTCTGGCAACGCTGCTGCTGTTGTTCATTATCATCGCAGGACCAACCGTCGCGATCCTGACCGGGTTCTGGGACAATCTGTTGGCGTACGGGCAATATCTGCCTGCCTTGTCGATGCCGTTCGCGCGTGAAGATGCGAACTTTTCCCAAGGCTGGACCGCGTTCTATTGGGCGTGGTGGATCAGCTGGTCACCTTTCGTGGGCATGTTTATCGCCCGCGTCAGCCGTGGCCGGACCGTGCGTGAATTCCTGATCGGTGTGCTGATCGTGCCGACGCTGTTGTCCGTGCTTTGGATGACCGCGCTGGGTGGCACGGCTATCGGCCAAGTGGTGAATGACGGCTATACTGCCGTGCAGGATGCCGCACTTGAACTCAAGCTGTTCGAGATGCTGACGCAGTTGCCGCTGACGGCGATCACATCCTTTGTCGGGATCATTCTGGTCGTGGTGTTCTTTATCACCTCGTCGGATTCCGGCAGCCTAGTGATCGACACGATCGCGGCAGGCGGCAAGACCAATGCGCCGGTGATCCAGCGCGTGTTCTGGGCCAGCTTTGAAGGGGCGGTTGCGGTTGCGCTGTTGCTGGGCGGTGGCCTTGCTGCGTTGCAGGCGATGGCCGTGTCTGCGGGCCTGCCGTTCACGATTGTTCTGCTGGCTGCGTGCTATGCTGTTGTGCGCGGGTTGATGAACGAACCGCGCTGACCTAAACCTCCGGCGCTACCGCTTAGGTGGCGCCGGATGCTGCTTGTAATCAACCGGCGCGGTTCATACCTGTCAATTAACTAGTAAATCAAAAGGAAGACCCAGTTTCATGCTTTATGTCGATATCCCGACCCAGTCCGAAATCACCAAACTTTTCTCGACCCGTGGTGAGGCGCTGATCAGCATTTACCTGACCACGACGCCCGAAACCCAGCATATCGACGCCGCCCGCACGCGGCTGAAACAACTGACATCGGACGCAGTCGCCCAACTGGAAGAGGCGGGCGCCGCCAAGCGCACGATCTGGCCGATTGAAGAACAATTGCATGATCTGCTGGACGACGACGATTTCTGGCGCGTGCAGGCCAATTCGCTGGCATTGTTCATCACGCCCGATGATTTGCGCAGCTACCGCCTGCCCAACAAACTGACCGAAACCGTACAGGTTTCCGACCGTTTCCACCTCAAGCCGCTTTTGCGGGCCGTTTCGATGCCGCAGCACGCCTTTGTGCTGGCACTGGCCGAAGACGAAGTGCGCGTGATCGAATTGCTGGGTGACCAGCCCGCCGAAGAAATCAAAGTTCCCGACATGCCCAAAAGCGCCGCCTCTGTCGCGGGCACGGCGAATGTGAATTCGCGCAGCTATTCAGGCCGTCAGGGTGGCGGTGAAGGTCAAAAGCACCATCTGCGCCAATACGCCCGTCAGGTCGACAAGGCCCTGCGCGGCCTGCTGTCCGGCCGGAGCGAGCCTTTGATCATTGCCGCGACCGAACCGATGCTGTCGATTTTCCGTTCGGTCAACAGCTATCCGCATCTGGCCGATTCTGCGCTGGAAACCAGCCCTGTGCGGATTGCGCCGCACGATCTGGGCAGCGATGCCCGCAAGATCGTGGACGAAACCAACGCCGCGATCGTCAAGGCTGCAAACGCGCTTTACACCACGCGCGAGGCTGATGGCCGCGCCACGACCGACACCGCCGATGCCGCCCGCGCCGCGACTTTTGGTGCGGTTGATACGCTGCTGGTCGATATGGATGTGGTTGTGCCCGGTCTGGTTGACGAAACATCCGGTGCCGTGACCTTTGATGATGAAGCAAGCGCCGTCAGCTACGGCGTCATCGACGAAATCGCGGGCCGTGTCATTGCCCATGGTGGCCGCGTGCTGGCCGTGCGCAAAGATGACATCCCTCAGGGTGCGACACTGGCAGCGATCCTGCGCTACGCAGTCTGAACTTTCGCAAGGGGCCGGTGTCGTGCCGGCCCTTTCGCCTTGGGCATGTCCTGCGGACCGGCCTGATTAAATCGATCTGAACCCTACGGTAGAAGGCCGCGATCATGCTGGGGATACTGGTCATTGCCACAGCCCTGACAGCCCTGATCGTGCTGGCCTACCGTGGCATGAGCCTTTTGCTGCTGGCCCCCGCTATCGCTGTTCTTGCCGTGCTGTTTGCCGAAGGTGGCCCGCTTTTGGGCAGCTATACCCAAGTGTTCATGCAGGCCACCGGCGGCTTTATCATCCAGTATTTCCCGCTGTTCCTGCTCGGCGCTGTCTTTGGCAAATTGATGGAATCGTCGGGCTCTGCCCGCGTGCTGGCGGACGGGATTATTCGCAGTCTTGGTCCGCAACGGGCGGTTCTGGCGGTGGTGCTGTCCTGCGCGGTGATGACCTATGGCGGGGTGTCGCTGTTCGTGGTGGCCTTTGCCGTCTGGCCGATTGCCGCGGCGCTGTTTCGCGAAGCCAACCTGCCCAAAGTCCTGATCCCCGCCACCATCGCGCTGGGCGCATTCACCTTTACGATGACCGCCTTGCCGGGCACGCCCGCGATCCAGAACGCGATCCCGATGCCCTATTTCGGCACGACACCTTTCGCAGCACCCGGTCTGGGCATCCTGACGGGTGTGATGATGCTGGCGCTGGGCTGGGCATGGCTGGAATACCGCGCCAAGGCGCTTGGCCCCGGCTATGGCGCGCAGGACGATACCGTTGCAACACAGGCGCAGCGCAACACCCCAAGCCTATTCGTCGCGGCGACACCTTTGGTGTTGGTGCTGGTGTTGAACATCATCTTTACCTTCATCGTGATCCCGTGGCTGGACACGGATTATCTGGCCGACCCTGCCTTTGGCGCGACAGATATTGGCGCCTTGCGCGGGATCTGGTCGATCATCGCGGCGTTGACGCTGGCCTGTCTGGTTCTGGTCGCAACGAACTGGGGCAGGCTGGCGCAAAATCTGGGCCGCACGCTTGACCAAGGTGCGCAGGATTCGTTGCAGCCGATCTTTAACACCGCGTCATTGGTGGGCTTCGGGGCCGTGATCGCGTCATTGGGCGCGTTCGGGCTGATCCGTGACTGGGTCGTGACCGTTGGCGGCGATAACCCGCTGATATCACTTGCCGTAGGGACAAGCCTGCTGGCAGGCATGACTGGGTCGGCGTCGGGCGGGATGTCCATCGCCCTTGCAACATTGGGTGATACATATCTGCAAATGGGCAATGCGGCGGGTATCGCGCCGGATCTGTTGCACCGTGTGACGGCGGTGGCGACGGGCGGTCTTGATGCGCTGCCTCACAACGGTGCGGTGATCACGCTGTTGACCATTTGCGGTCTTACCCACCGCGAGGCATACAAAGATATCGCGGTCGTCGCGGTTGTGATTCCCGTTGCAGCACTGTGTGTGCTGGTGGCGCTGGGCACAATCTTTGGCAGCTTCTGACCGTTTTTCGACCTCATTGAAAGCACCCTTATGACGACCCCTCAAATACTGATTGTGGCCATTCTGATCGCGACCATGGCGTTGTTTTTATGGGGAAAGTTCCGGCACGATGTTGTCGCTTTGATGTCACTGATGGCCTGTGTGGTCGCTGGCCTGCTTCCGGCAGAGGATGCTTTTGCAGGTTTCGGGCACCCTGCCGTCATCACTGTCGCCTGTGTGCTGGTTCTTAGTCAGGGGTTGCAGAACACAGGTGCGGTCGACTGGATCGCGCGCACCGTCCTGCCGCGCGAGGCTGGCATGGTAACCAGTCTTGCCGCGCTGATGGGGCTGGGCGCGCTTTTGTCGGGGTTTATGAACAACGTCGGCGCTATGGCGTTGCTGATGCCGGTGGCAGTGCAATTGTCAGGACGGCTTGGCCTGACTGCCGGTCAGGTGCTGATGCCGCTGGCTTTTGGTACGATCCTTGGCGGTATGACGACATTGATCGGCACACCACCCAACCTGATCGTGTCCGGTTTCCGCGCCGAGGCAGGCTTTGGCCAGTTCGCCATGTTCGACTTTGCACCAGTGGGTGTGGCTGTGGCTGTCTGTGGTGTCGCCTTTGTCGCGTTGTTGGGCTGGCGGCTGGTACCTGCACGCAAGTCGTCCAATGACGGCGATTTCGCCACTGGCGCCTATCTGACCGAGGTCCGCGTGCCAGAGGACAGCAAGGCCGACGGCATGACACTGCGCGCCTTCGAGCGCGAGATTGACGATTCCGAGGCCCAAATCATTGGCCTCGTGCGCAATGAAGTCCGGATCACCGCCCCGCATGGTGGGAGGCGTATTCGCGGCGGCGATATTCTTGTGCTGGAAGCCGATGTCGATGCGCTGGCAGAGGCTTTGTCGGTTTTCAACATCAAGCTAGAAGAACAGGGGTCATCAAAAGAACAAGAGGATACCCCGAAAAAACCCGCCAAATCGGATGATGACAAGGACGGCAAATCCAAACAGGACGAAGATATCGTGCTGCGCGAACTGGCCGTATTGCCAGGGTCCAGCCTTGTGGGCCGGTCAGCCAAGGATCTGCGGCTGCGCACGCGCTATGGCCTGAACCTGCTGGCGGTGTCCCGCGAAGGGCATCCGCCACGCGCAAGGCTGCGTACCATGCGGCTGAAATCAGGTGATCTGTTGCTGATGCAAGGCCCCGCCGAGGTGATTATCGATTTCGTCAACGACACCGGCTGCGTGCCTTTGGGCGAACGCGAATTGCGTTTGCCGGAAAAACGGATGGCGATTATTGCGGCGGCCATCATGCTGATTTCTGTCGGTCTGGTCACGCTGGGGTTCTTGCCTGCGGCAGCGGCCTTTACCCTTGGGGTGATCGCGACGATGCTTTTGCGCACGGTGCCGCTGCGCGGTATTTATACGGCGATTGACTGGCCGGTGATCGTGTTGCTGGCCGCATTGATCCCTGTTGCGGGGGCATTGCAGGTGACGGGGGCGGCGGATGTGCTGGCGCAATTCCTTGTCGGCACCATCGCGCAGGGCAATGCAATCGCGGCGCTGGCGGTCGTGCTGATCGTCACGATGTTCCTGTCGGATGTGATGAATAACGCCGCCACGGCAGCGGTCCTATGCCCCATCGCTATCGGGATCGCGGCGACGTTGGGCGTCAACCCTGATACGTTCCTGATGGCTGTGGCGATCGGGGCGTCTTGTGCGTTTCTGACGCCGATCGGACACCAGAACAACACACTGATCCTTGGGCCGGGCGGTTTCGGGTTTGGCGATTACTGGAAACTCGGCCTCCCGCTCGAGATTGTGGTGGTCGCGGTCAGCCTGCCTTTGCTGCTGGTGGTGTGGCCTCTTTGACGTCGGACATCAGCCTGTCGGGGGCGATCCCGCGCTTTTCTGCGCTGGCGCGGACGGCATGTTGCAACGCATCACTGCGCTGAAGCAGGCGGCGGAAACGGTCTTCGTCCAGCATCAGCAGCGTTGACGGTGCTATGGCACGCACCTGCGCGCGGCGCGGGCGCTGCATCAGAATGGCCATCTGGCCGAACATCTCGCCGGGGCCAAGCCGCCATGTCTGACCGGCGACCTGCAATTCGACAGCGCCCGACACGATAAAGAACACCCGCTTGGCGGCGTTTTCCTTGCGGATCAGCACATCATCGGCATTCACGTACCGTGTCTGGAACGCGCGCCCCAATTGCTTGACCGTGGCATCGTCAAGATCGGCGAACAGCGGCAGCTGGCGCACAAGTTCGGTCCGCTGCGGCGCGATATCCAGCCGTGGACGGTCATCGGCGGCAGACCTGCGCTTGGCCAGACCCTGCGACAGCGTGGTATAGACTTCGGCGCCGATCAGCCCGTCATCGCGCATCGTGTCATATTCACGTTCTTCCATCCGCAACACGGTCCGGCGGATAAACCGGCGCTCAAGTTCTTCGGCATAGCCGGGGTATTGCAGGCGTAACCCTTCCAGCGCGGTTTCCACCGATTCAATCCGGCGCGACAGCAGTTCTTGCAACAAATCCGCCACACGGCGGCCATGAATGCGCCGGATGCGCCCGTCGATAAACGTGTCCAGATCACGCAGGATCAAGCGTTGCGACAGCAGGAATTCGAACCTGTCTGCCGTCATCCGCGCCAGCGGCAACGAGATTTTCAGCCGGTTATGCAGAAACACCGCCAACCGGAAACTGCGCCCATACGTGACCGAGCGTTTGGCCGCGCGCTGATAGCCGCTGCGCCCGCTGGTCCGCGCGCTTTCGATCAGGCGTTCGGAATCGGTCAGTACCTGTTCGGCCATCCTTGCTGAAATCGTGCGTTCGCGCACGCGGTCAAGGATCGTGTCGCGTTCATGACCGGCAAGCGCGATCAGACCCAGCGTAATACGGTCACGGTCCAGAATATCGGCGCTTTCCTCGGCTTCTTTGACGGCATCATCCAGCCTTTCGCCAAAGCGTTTTGCCTCTGACCGGACGATATCGCGCGTGAGGTCATAGTTTTCCGTGGTGCGCGCGACGTCTTCGCGCACCGTTTGCAAGGCAACGGCGACGACCTGCCGCGACAAAGCCTCGTCAATCGGGGACAAGCGGTCCAGTCCCAGCTTGGCAATCACCCAGCGCAGCGATGTCCCTTGCACGATCAGGGTGAACAGCGTGAAACCGGTGGCCAGAATACCCACGACGCGTTTAACCTCTACGGGCACGCGCACGCTTTCGGTGACGGCCAGCGCCAGCGCCAGTGTGACCGCACCACGCAAACCACCCCACAGGATCGCGACACGGTAGGGCCTGTTCACCGCAGGTGACGCGCGCAGCAAAGTCAAAAGCGGCAGCAACCCGAACAGGACCACAATCCGCGCTGCGATGGCTGCGACGATCACCACCGCGATCAGGGCGAAATCGCTTAGCCGGACATCCTCTAGCAGGCGGGGGATGAACAGGGCGGCCAGAATAAAGATCAGCGCACCGGCCCAATGTGACAGCAAATCCCAGACTTCGCGCAGGTTGGCCCAGGCTTGCGGCGGCAAACGGCTGGG
>PUNR01000233.1 GCA_003551805.1 Loktanella sp. | reverse complement strand
CCGATCATCAGATAATCCAGCGCGGGCCAGCGCAAGTCCCAGCGCTGCACCACGCGGTCAAGCCCCGCGCCCATCCCGCCCAGCGCGGTCAGCCGCCAGACAACGACTGCCGCCACGACGCAAAGCCCGAACTGGACGGCTGCCAGCAAGGCCGCACGGCCCAGATCGAAATCGAACCGCAGCGCCTGATAGATCGCCAGCTCGACCGTCGTGGCACGCGGCCCGCCGCCCAGCGTCAGGGCCACGGCAAAGCTGGTCAGACAGATCAGGAAGATCACCAGAAACACCCCCGGCACTACGGCGCGCAGCATGGGCCATTCCAGCAAACGGCCCACAGGCATGTTCAGTGATGCTGCAAGGCGGAACCGTTCCGCAGGGATCGCCAGCCAACCTTGCAGGATCAGCCGGATCGCCAGTGGCAGATTGAAAAACACATGCGCCAGCACGACTCCATGAAAACCAAAGATCGTGATCGTCGGCAGGCCCAGCCATGCCAGCGCCCCGTTTACCATGCCGCCGCGCCCGAACACGGCCAGCAGACCGATCACCGCGACCACGGTCGGCAACAAAAACGGCGCGCCCATCAGCGTGATCAGCGCGCTGCGCCCACGGAACTGTCGCCGTGCCAATGCGCGCGCAACAGGGATCGCCAACAGCACGCTGATCCCTGCAGACACTAGCGCCTGCGTCAGCGTGAACCGGATCGCCGCCCAATCGGCAGGGGACAACCCGCGCTGCCATTCAGCACGCCAGCCGACAGCGGCCAGCGTGCCGATCGTCAGCACCAACACCAGCGCCGCAGCAGCGGCACCGGGCCAGCGCGGTGCTATTGCGACAGCGCGTTGCGCCATTCGTCCAAGGCTTCGTCACGGATCGCAGCGGCATCCTCGGGCGACAGCAGCAGGGCTGTTTCGGGTGTAATCAACGTCTCGAACCCGGCAGGCAGACCGTCCGCCGGCACCACGGCGGGATACATCCAGTTGGTTTCAGGGATGATCGACTGGAACGCATCGGACACCATGAATTCCAGAAATTGCGCCGCCAGTTCGGGCTGGTCGGTGGTGGCGACCTTGGCCGCAACCTCGACCTGCATGTAATGGCCTTCGTCAAACGCCCATGCGACCTTTGTGTCGTCGTCTTCTGCAATCAGATGATAGGCGGGGGATGTGGTGTAGGACAGAACGGCGTCCGCCTCTCCACCCAGAAACAGGCCATAAGCCTCTGACCAGCCGGGGGTGACGGTGACGATATTGTCGGCCAGATCGGCCCAAAGATCGGCGGCGGTGTCAGGGTAGGCGGTCTTGACCCACATCAGCAGGCCAAGGCCGGGTGTGGATGAACGCGGGTCTTGGATAATGATCTGGATGTCACTATCGGCCAGCGCGCGCAGGGAAGTCGGTGCTTCGGCTCCCGCATTGCCGACAAAGGCGAAATAGCCCCAGTCGAACGGCAGGAAATCGGGGTCGTCCCAAGCGATCGGCAGATCAAGGTCAGCCGTGACGCCATGTGGCGCGAACAGGCCGGTTTCGCGGGCGGCAGCGATCAGGTTAGTATCAAGGCCGAGGACGATATCGGCCTCGGTCCGCGGCCCTTCCAACTGCAAACGCGCCAGCAGGGCAGCACCGTCGCCGGTGCCGATAAACTGCAATTCGCAGCCGCAGGTTTCCTCGAACGCGGCCTTGATCGCGGGGCCGGGGCCCCATTCGCTGACGAAACTGTCGTAGGTCATGACTTGCAGCACAGGGGTATCTGCCAAGGCGCCAGTGGCACACAAGGCAAATCCCGCAACAGCTGGCAGATAAATGGATTTTTGCATTCTATCCTCCAAATGCGACGGGCGGATTGGGGGATAGCGGGATTGCCATACCTTCCCTCCGCCGGTCCTAACCGGTTCAGGTTCAACGGGTCTGCTTGCGCATCTCAGCCAGTCAAGGCCCCCCGAGGTGGGGCAGACGCTAGGGTGGAACGCGGGCAGGCGCAAGGGAAACCTCTTGAGCCTGCCACCCCCGCCCGCTAGACCAAAGCCAAACGGGGGTCTGCCATGTCAATCAACAGTTTCGGTCATTTGTTCCGGTTCACCACATGGGGCGAAAGCCACGGGCCAGCACTGGGGGCAACAGTCGATGGCTGCCCGCCCGGTGTGCCGCTGGAACCTGCGATGATCCAGCAATGGCTGGACAAACGCCGCCCCGGTCTGAACAAGAACACGACCCAGCGGAATGAACCCGACGCGGTGGAAATCCTGTCGGGTGTTTACGAGGGGCGCACCACCGGCACGCCGATCCAGCTGATGATCCGCAACACCGACCAGCGGTCCAAGGATTACGGCGATATCTTGAACACGTTCCGCCCAGGTCATGCCGACATCACCTATCACCAGAAATACGGGTTGCGCGACCCGCGTGGCGGTGGTCGCTCTTCTGCGCGCGAAACCGCCGCGCGCGTGGCCGCTGGGGGGATTGCCCGCGAGGTACTCAAGATGCTCACCCCCGACTTGCGCATCACTGGCTACAT
>PUNR01000010.1 GCA_003551805.1 Loktanella sp. | reverse complement strand
GGGGCTGTCGTCGCCGGTCAGCAGGCAGAAACGGCACATCTTGTCCCGTTCCCATTCGCCGATCTTGGTGGCGGACACATAGCGGATATTGTTCACATCGAACAATAACAGCGTACCCGCGTTGGATGCCTGCAACGCCTGACGCGTGCGGGCCAGACGGTAGCGGCGCAGGCGGTCGTGGTCGATGCGGCGTTCGAAATCCACGGTTGTATGGCCCCAGGCGGGAATACGTTCGCGCCATTCCCAGTTGGGTTCAAGGTCTTGTGGTGTCAGCAGGTTGGGCATTAATGCGCGTGACATGGCTTACTCCTTCATGGTGCGGGATGCGCACCATTTGATTGGATAAAATAGTAATGAAATCAGTCTATTGGATGCACCAACCGCCATCGATGTGGATCATCTGGCCGGTCATGTAATCGCTGTCGTCACTAACAAGGAAAGATGCGGTTCCGGTGATATCCTTGGGGTAGGACACGCGTTTGATCTGCAACGCATCGCGCACGATATCGTCATAGGCTTGGCCCTCGTGGTCCTTGAACCCGATCTCGACCAGATCCTTGTCGAGTTGTTCCCAAAGCGGCGTGACCACGACACCGGGCGCATATCCGTTGACGGTGATATTATGCTCGGACAGACCGATTGCCCCGCAATGCGTCAGCGCCAGACAGCCGTATTTCGAGGTGCAATAGACCGTCACATCGACCAGCGGTTTGCGCGACGCGATGGAACCCACATTTATCAGCTTATAGGGATGATCCGGCATCGGCCCCTGGGCGATCATCTGGCGCGCAGTTTCCTGCATGCCAAGCCACATCGCCTTGGTGTTGACGTTCATGATCAGGTCCCAGTTGTCTTCATCAATATCCATGAAGAAACGGGGCTTGTTCAGACCGGCGTTGAAGACACCCACGTTGATCGACCCGAAGGCATCGACGGTGGCGGCAACGGCGGCGGCATTGTCTTCGCGCTTGGTGACATCCATGCGCACGGCGATGGCCTTGCCATTGCCAGCCTCGTTGATCTTTGCGGCGACTTCGTTTGCTGCGTCCAGATCAAGATCGCCAAGGCAGACATTTGCGCCTTGGGCGGCAAAGCTTTCTGCGTTCGCAGCCCCCATGCCGCGACCGGCACCGGTGATCAGGATGTTCTTGCCCTTGAGGCGATTGGTGTCCATGGTTTCCTCCCTTAAATATTCTAATGTCGTAAGACGTCTTCGGCGCGGGCCTGCACCCGGTCGAGTGCGACACGCGGGGTCACGATCCCGCGCAGCATGTCGTGCAGTTCATGACCGCAGATATTGATGATCTCGGATATCTGGGGGATTGGCGGGCGCGGCCAGAATTGCAGCTCGTCGCGCCATGACATCTGGTCGAGCAGGCCGAAAATGGGCGACAGTCGCCGCACTTCGGGGTCTGCACCGACGGAATAACGCGGTTCGGTCCGGCTGCCGTTTTGGGCGTAAAGTTTCTGCGCACCGGGCGATGTGAAGGCGACCAGCGCCTCGATCGTGTCGTCCAGCCGTTCATCGGGCAGGTTGGTCGGCACACACAGGACGTAACCGCCGACCGGCGCAATCGGCGCGCCGTCCGGCCCATGCGGATGCGGCAGATAGCCGGTATTGCCATGCGCGGGGCTGTTCGGGTCCAATTCGAAGTAAGGTGCCAGCAGGGTATAGCCGTAAGCCATCGCAACATGGCCCGCACCATAGGGGCGCACCCGTTCATACCAGGACATCGACAGGATATCGGGCGGCGAATAGGCCATTAGCTGCATCAGGTAATCGGCAGCTTCCAATGCGCGGTCGGTGTTCAGGGTGGGGGTAAAGCCACCTTGGGCCAGCTTGTCGGTATCAAAGCCGCCTGCGATTTTCGGGATGTCGATGATCGGCTGACCGAAGGCCGCGCAGGTCATCATGAAAGTATGACCAAGCGCTGTGCCGCGCGCTGCATTCCATGCAACACCATAACGCCCGCGCTGCGGGTTGTGAAAATGGCGGGCGGCGTCGATCACACCTTCTGTTGTGGTCGGCGGTGCAAGATCGTCATTGGCGAACCAATCCTTGCGATAGAACAGCAATTCCGGTGTTGTCTGGCTGGGCACGCCGTATGGGCGCCCGCCCCAATCTGCCGCTCGCCAGCCGGCGGTGTGGAAATCTGCTGGATCAAGGCGGGCAATATCCATCACCGCATCCAGTGGCCGGATGACACCCTTTTCGACGAATTCCCCGACCCAAGGCAGGTCAATGGCGATCAGGTCATAGCGGCTTTTGGGGCGTTCGGCATTGCGTAACGCCTCTTCGCGCAGCCGGTCGATGGAAAAGGCGCGTTGGTGGATGTTTGTGCCGACAATCTGTTCGAACTGGCGTTTCAGCCCTTCCATGACCATGAAGGTCGGGTCGCCATGTACCAGAATCCGCAGCCCACCAGATAGTTTCAGCGGCTGGGGAAGGGCGCTGAGTGGCGGGATCGCGGCACGGCCGGGCTGGTACGATCCGCCAAAGTAATAGTCGGTCGTTTCCGCGGATGGCGCTGCGACCTCGAATGATGTGCGCACCAAGCGGTCAATCCGGTCTGCCAGCTGGCTAAAGCTTTCCAGCAGTTCTGTGCTGGGGTGCAGCGAATAGGTCTTACCGGTTTTGGTGCGCGCACGGCGTTCGATCAGTCCCGCATCGTGAATTTCGGCCAGTTTGCGGGTCGCGGTGGCATAGGGCACGCCCGAAGCCGATACCATCGACGACGGCGACACGATCCGGCCTTCTGCATGGCTTTGCAGCAGGTGCAGCACCATGTTAAGATGTGGGTTAGATGTGTTGGGTTCCAGCGCGTTGTCGATTTCCATGGTCAGGCTGGTCAGAAACTGCATGACCCGATCCAGATCAGGTGCCGCCATCATTGCAGACAATTGCGCAAGCCCTTTGGGGCCTGTTTGTCCGGAATGGATGTTTTTTGCGACAGCTTGTTGCATTGGACCTGATTGATTGGGCGCGACGGCGCGCCGGTGTGTCTGTTTCATCGTGTACCTGTTCTAATTAGCCAAAATGATATCCGGCACATATTGCCATAAAATCCAAAATGAACATAATTATATCCATTACGGATAAATATGCGGCGTCATTCTGTGGGGGAATCGCGCCAATTAGAGAGGTCGATTGCACAGGATGAAAATCCATGGCTGGGAGGCTGCCTGTAATCGAAACTGATTAATCCACGGGAGGAATTTCCAATGAAAATGACTATTACAGCCGCACTTGCCTGCACGACTGCCATGTTTGGCGTCGTGGCATCGGCAGAGACGATGACCATCGGGATCACGCAAAACAACGTCGGCGTTGACAGCTATCAAACCACCTATGAACGCGCCTTTATTGCTGCAGCTGAAGCCAACCCAGACGTAAACGCCATTGTGCTGGATGCTGGCGGCGACGTCGCCCGCCAACTGGCCCAGATGGAGGATCTGATCCAGCAGCAGGTCGACGCCATCATCATCTGGCCCACCAATGGCGAGGCCGTAATCCCTGCCGTGCGCCGCGCGCATAGTGCTGGTATTCCGGTCGTCGTGACCAATTCCAACATTGCCGAACAGGGCTTTGATTTCATCGCGGCCTTCTCTGGCCCTGACAATGTCACGCAAGGGTCACGGTCGGCTGAAATCATGTGTGAACGTTTCACCGAATTGGGTATTCAGGACGAAGCCCGCGTTGTGCAGATTTCCGGCCAGCCCGGTTATACAACAGCGATCGAGCGCCAGCAGGGCTTTGATGAACGGCTGCCAGAGGTGTGCCCGAACGTGACCTTGGTCGAAACCCAGCCCGGCAACTGGAACCGTGAACGGTCGCAGCAGGTCATGGAAGCTTTCCTGATCCAGTATGACGACATCGACGGTGTTTATGCGGGTGACGATAACATGGGTGTCGGCGCACTGAACGCGGCGCGTGCAGCCGGACGTGAAGGGATCACTTTCGTCGGTGCCACCAACTTTGCTGTCGGATACGACGCGATGGCCGAAGGCGATTACTGGGGGTCGATCTATCAATCCCCCGTCGATGACGCCGAAGCAGCGCTGCAAACCGCCATCGACGTGCTGAACGGCGAAGAAGTGCCGTTCCTGAACTATTTCGACACACCCAAGATCACACAAGACAACATGGGCGACTTTACCAAGCCCGTCTTCTGATTTCCTCCCCCCAGAGGTTGCGCGGGGCAGGTACGCTTGCCCTGCGCGTCGTATTTACGCATCAAACTTTCAGGCTTGGGCAGATGTGACGCGGCCAGCTGCGCATGATCTGCCCGGACCTGACGCTATCACCGGACCAAAGCCTGACTGGCACCGGAAGGGAGGGGACTAAAATGACCGTTCTGACGCGGCAAAACCTTGGATCATTTCTGGCCAAACAGGGGATATTGATCGCCTTTGTGCTGTTCATGATCGGCTTTGCGATGGTGAACCAGCGGTTCATCGCAATGGACAACATCTCTGGTGTGATCCGTTCTTCGGCGATTTTGGGGGTGATTGCGATTGGCGTGACTTTTGTCGTGATCGGGGGCAATCTGGATTTGTCGGTCGGGTCGATGATGTCGTTTTCGACCATCGTCGTGCTTGATCTGCATGACAAGATCGGCCCCGGTCTGGCGATCCCTGCGATGTTCGCGTTGACGTTGTTGCTGGGCGCGTTCATCGGCTTTCTGGTCGGTTACCTTAAGCTGAATTCACTGATCGTCACGCTGGGGATGCTGTCGGCCATTCATGGGCTGACGCTGACATGGTCGGGTGGCAAGAACATGGATATCGCCGACAAATCCGGCACATGGTTTTCATTCTTCGGGCAGGACCGGATCATGGGAATACCTGTGCCAATCCTGATTTTTGCGCTGCTTGCCGCTGTGCTGGCGATGGTGTTGTCGCGCACGTCTTTTGGCCGCAAGGTTTATGCCGTGGGTGGCAACGGGCAGGCGGCGACGTTTTCGGGCATCCCGCGCGCGCGGATCGTGTTCATGACCTATCTGATCTCGGCCTTTTGCGTGGCGGTGGCGGGGCTGTTGCAGGCCAGCCGTAGTCTTGGCAGCCAGAACACTGTGGGCCAAGGGCTGGAACTGCAGGTGCTGGCCGCTGTCATCTTGGGTGGTGCATCGCTTTTGGGTGGTTCTGGCACAGTGTTCAAGACGGTGATCGGCGTGCTGATCCTTGGGTTTATCCAGAATGGACTGCTTTTGGCCGGTCTCGATTTTTACGTTCAATACATGGTGACATGGGCGATCATCATTCTGGCTGTTTGGCTGGATATTGCCGCCAAGCGGGGCCATCTGTGGTCCCCCATCGCCTGAGGAGTGGCCGTTATGGCAATGCACAATTCCAAAGACATGATCAAACAAGGTGGCATCTGGGTATTCATCCTGGCGGAACTGGTGTTCTTTTCCATCGCCGGACATTACTGGTCCGTATCCAATCAGGCCTTTATGGACCCCGGCAACATGCTGTTGTTGCTGAAACAATCCGCGCCAATCGGGATCATCGCGCTTGGCATGACGATCATCATGATCAACGGCAATATCGACCTGAGCGTCGGCGCGATCTTTGCGCTGTCGGCTGTGGTGCTGCTGGACAGTCTGAGCTGGCCTTTCATGGTGGCGCTGGGTGACTGGGCGCTGCCGCTGGCCTGGGGTTTTGCCTTGCTGACGGGTGTGACGCTGGGTGCGATCAACGGGTTGATCGTGTGGAAAACCGGTATTGATGCATTCATCGTCACGCTGGCGTCGATGCTTGGCTTTCGCGGGCTGGTGTTCATGTATAACGGCGAACAGCCGACCAGCAACCTGAACTGGACCCTTGTCGATTTCGCCGAGGCGCAGGTTCTTGGCCTGCATACCGCAAGCTGGTTCCTGATTGGGACGGTCGTGGTTTTGTGGTTCGTCACGACCCGCACCAATCATGGCCGCAACGCCTATGCGATCGGGAACAACCGCGAGGCTGCGGTGAACGCGGGTATCCGTGTCGGGCCGCATTTTATGTGGAATTTCATGCTGATCGGCTTTCTGGCCGCATTGTCCGCCGTCGTGTTCTATTCCGAAAGTGGATCGGTGAACCCCAATGACGGGATGCTATACGAGCTTTGGGCAATCACTGCCGTTGTTCTGGGCGGGACCAAACTGGCGGGCGGTTACGGGTCAATCATTGGCACACTGGGCGGTGTCATCGCGATCCAACTGTTGCGCAAAGGTCTTGGACATATCGGGGCCGATACCCAGACTGTGAACCTTGTGATCGGTCTGATCCTGATTGCCGTGCTGTTTCTGGACCGCCAATTGACCCGCAAAGGCAAAGAGGAGCTGAAAATATGAATGATCTGCAACCTGTTCTGCGCCTTGAAGGTATTGTTAAAACCTTTCCCGGGGTGCGCGCGTTGGACGGCGTCTCCTTTGATCTGCGCCCGGGCGAGGTGCATGCCCTGATGGGTGAAAACGGGGCTGGAAAATCGACCCTGATGAAGGTGCTGGGCGGCGTTCTGGCCCCCAATGCAGGGCAGATTTATGTCGCTGAAAAGCCCGTCAGCATGACAAACCCGCAGGCGGCCAAGGCTTTGGGGGTGGTGTTTATTCATCAGGAACTGAGCCTTGCAGGTGAATTGTCGGTGGCAGAAAACATCTTTCTTGGTGAACTACCGCTGAAGTCCTTTGGCCGTGTGGATTGGAAAAAGCTCTATGCCGATACCGACAAGATCCTGAAAACCCTGAACGTCAGTTTCAATGCCAGAACCCGCGTCGGTGATCTGTCCATCGCCAACCAGCAAATGGTCGAAATCGGGCGCGCCCTGACAGTCGATCCGCGTGCCGTGATCTTTGACGAACCCACGGCATCGCTGACCGATGCTGAAAAAGTCGTGCTGTTCGAAGTGATCGCCGACTTGCAGACACGCGGTGTCGGGATCATCTATATCTCTCACCGGATGGAGGAGATTTTCAAAATCACCGACCGGATCAGCGTTCTGCGCGATGGCCAGTATCGCGGCACCCTGAACACGGCTGAAACGGACGAGGATAAAGTCACCCAATTGATGATCGGGCGCAGTCTTGATCTGTCGCGCAACGTCAGCCACCACGAAATGGGTGACATCGCGCTGGAAGTCCGCGGGTTAAGCTGTGGGCACTTGTTCGAAGACGTCAGTTTCAACGTCCGCAAAGGCGAGGTGCTGGGGTTTTACGGTCTTGTCGGTGCTGGCCGGACCGAGATTGCAGAAACCATCTTTGGCCTGCGCACGCCTTCTGCCGGGCAGATCCTGCTGAATGGGCAGGAGGTGCAGATCAATTCCCCCATCGAGGCGATCAGACTGGGCATTGCGCTGGTGCCCGAAGATCGTAAGGATCAGGGGCTGGTGTTGGGTATGAATTGCAAAGACAACATGACCTTGCCGCAGATCGGCAGATTGACCAAAGGCCCCTTTGTCAGTGACCGCGCCGAACTGGCGATATTCGACAAATACCGCGACAAGCTGGACATCCGCACTCCTGGCTGGCGCCAGTCGGTCGGCAATCTGTCGGGCGGCAACCAGCAGAAAATCGTGATTGGCAAATGGCTGTCGATGCATCCCGAGGTGTTGATTGTCGATGAACCGACGCGCGGCATTGATGTGGGGTCAAAATCCGAAATCCACAATCTGATCCGCGATCTGGCCGCCCAAGGCTTTGCCGTGATCGTCATCAGTTCCGAAATGCCAGAAGTGCTGCATGTGTCGGACCGGATTGTTGCGATGTTTGCCGGCCGCGTGATGCGCGAATTCACATCCGAGGATGTGACCGAAGACAACCTGATTCAGGCAATCTCCGGTCTGACAGGTGACAAGGCGGCGTGATCTAGCGTTCGGACGACAGATAATCGGCGGAAACATAGCCCGTGACCTGTGGCGCAGCGGCCAACGACACTTGACACCAGCGCTGGCCCAGTTCTGTCACGCAATTGCGGCGGTTTAGCTGGGTGCCATCAGGCAGGCCAAGGATCACGTTATAATTCAACCCCGGACCTGCCCGCAGCTTAAGCAGGTCATCACCCGCACGTTCGACCACGGTATTGCCGCTTACCAGACCGCTGCAACCCGCGAGGATGAAAATACCCAGCAAAGCCGGGACAGTGAAATTGCGCATGATCGTACCCTTTTTGTCTTTTCGCATCTTTAGACTTTGACGCGGGCAAATCCTAGGGCGCCGGTCAATCTTTGCGGTCTGTTATCATGCCACCCGCAATCCGGTTTCACGCACGAACGGGTGCAATGCATCAAGTGCAGCATAGAAATCGACCTGCGCACCTTCTAGCACTGTTGGCAGGCCCTGCACGCGGATCGTGATCGGCTGGGAATTGCCTTCCAGCATGACATAGATGTGGCTTTCTGCACCCGCAGGTTCCAGCAATGCCACCGTACCTGACAAGCGCAGATGCGGCCCTTGGGGTGCTGTAAGCAGCAAATCATCCGGGCGCACCCCGATCAGGTCAGCGCCTTGCGGCAGGGCGGGCAGGGCGTTGCCTTCGCCTTTGTCGTGCAGATAGGCCGCGTCGATCATGTTCATCGCGGGCGATCCGATAAAGCCTGCCACAAAGACCGAAGCAGGTTTGCTGAACACATCCATCGGGGTGCCGACCTGTTCGATCTTGCCACCATTCAGCACGACCAGACGGTCAGCCATGGTCAACGCCTCTAGCTGGTCATGGGTGACGTAAAGCGATGTGGTTTTCAGGCGTTTCTGCAATTGCCGGATTTCGACCCGCATCTGCACGCGCAGTTTTGCGTCAAGGTTGGACAACGGTTCATCGAACAAAAACGCCGCAGGTTCGCGCACCAGCGCGCGGCCCATCGCGACACGTTGGCGTTGTCCACCGGACAGGTTGCGAGGTTTGCGGTCCAGAAACTGCGCAATCTCCAACATCTCGGCGGCTTCGCGGACGCGGCGGTCAATTTCTGCCTTGGGGAATTTGCGGTTACGCAGCCCATAAGCCAAATTGTTGAACACCGTCATATGCGGATAAAGCGCGTAGTTCTGGAACACCATCGCGATATCACGCTCGGCCGGTTCCAGATTGTTGACCACACGGTCGCCAATCTTCAACGTCCCGTCCGAGATCGTCTCTAGCCCTGCCACCATGCGCAGCAAGGTGGATTTGCCACAGCCCGAAGGCCCGACCAGCACGATCATTTCGCCATCGGCGATATCAAGGCTGATGCCTGTCACTGCCTTGACGCCGCCTGCATAGACCTTGTGCAGGTCGTCCATCACAATCGTCGCCATCGTTTACTTCTCCGTCTCTGTCAGGCCTTTAACGAAAAGCCTTTGCATAAATAAGATCACAAGGATCGGGGGCAGTGCGGCCAGCACCACCGTCGCCATCACCAGATGCCACAACGGTTCGCTGTCACCCCCCGTCACCATCCGCTGGATGCCCATGACGATGGTGTAATATTCGGGGTCAGTCGTGATCAGTAGCGGCCAGAGGTACTGGTTCCAGCCGTAGATAAACATGATGACGAACAAGGCCGCGATATTGGTGATCGACAAGGGCAACAGGATGTCCTTGAAGAATTTCAGCGGGCCTGCGCCATCAACGCGGGCGGCTTCCATCAATTCCTCTGGCACAGTCATGAAAAACTGCCGGAACAGGAAGGTCGCTGTGGCCGATGCGATCAGCGGGATCGACAGGCCAGCAAAACTGTTCAGCATGCCCAGATCGGCGACCACCTGAAACGTCGGCACGATGCGGACTTCGACCGGCAGCATCAGCGTCAGGAAGATGACCCAGAAAAAGAACATGCGGAACGGAAAGCGGAAATAGACAATCGCAAAGGCCGATAGAATCGAGATCGACAATTTGCCCACCGTGATCGCCATTGCCATCACAAAACTATTCCACAGCATCCCCCCGATCGGCGGGGTGCCTGCGCGTGATCGCCCCTCGAATATCACGGTGCGGTAGTTTTCCAGCGCATTCGGCCCCGGCAGCAACGGCATCACCCCGCGCACAAAAGTGCCCGACGGATGGGTCGATGCGATGACGGCGATGTACACCGGAAACACTACCAAAGCGACGCCAAGGATCAGCACGAGATGGGCAAAGAATATGCCCCAGCGGTCATTTTCAACCATTTTGTGATCCTTTAATAATTCACGCGCCGCTCGATATAGCGGAACTGGATGACGGTCAGGATGATGACGATCCCCATCAGGATCACCGATTGCGCGGCGGACGACCCCATGTTGAGGTTCACAAAACCATCGCGGAACACCTTATAAACAAGGATGTTGGTGGCTTGTGACGGCCCGCCTTCGGTGGTGGCATGGATCACGCCGAAGGTGTCGAACATCGCATAGACGATATTGACCACCAGCAGAAAGAACGTGACCGGCGACAAAAGCGGGAAAACGATGGTCCAGAACCGTTTCATCCGGCTGGCACCGTCAATCGCGGCAGCCTCTAGCAAAGATTGTGGGATGGATTGCAGACCGGCCAGAAAGAACAGGAAGTTATAGGAAATCTGTTTCCATGCGGCGGCCACGATCACCAAAATCATCGCGTCACTGCTGCTGGACCTGTGGTTCCAGTCATAGCCGATGCCGTTCAGGACATAGGGCAGGATACCGATATTGGGGTTGAAGATGAACCACCACAATACACCCGCAATCGCTGGCGCAATCGCATAGGGCCAGACCAGAAATGTTGTATAGGTGTCTTTTGACCGGATCATCCGGTTGACCATGACCGCAAACAGCAGCGCGAGGCCCATCGACAGTACCGTAGTGCCGACAGAGAAATACAACGTCACTTTAAGCGAATTCAGATAAAGTGAATCATCAAACAGCATCGCGAAATTTCGCAGGCCGACAAAGGTCGGTGGCCGCACGCCGAATGCATCGCCTTGCCGGTAAACCGATTGCATCAACGCCTGACTGGCTGGCCAGACGAAAAAGATTAGCGTGATGATAATTTGCGGGGCCAGCAGCGCGTAGGGCAACCAGCCATTTCGAAAAGTGGATCGTTTGGTCTGCATGATAATGCCTGTCCAGCCAAGTTCAGAAACGACAAAACCCACCTTCGCCGCAGCGAAGGTGGGTCAGGCTAAAGGGTCGCTTAGTTCATCGAGGCTTCGAATTCACGCAGCAACACATTGCCGCGGCGCACTGCGTCGTCGGTGGCTTGCTGGCCAGTCTTGGCACCGGACATCACCGATTCCATCTCTTCCGAGATAATGTCGCGGATCTGCACGAAATTGCCAAAACGCAGGCCGCTGGAATTCGGGGTCGGCGGGTTCAGCGTCATCTGACGGATCGAAATATCGGAACCGGGGTTTTCGTCGTAATAGCCCTGTTCCATCGTCAGGTCATAAGAGGCTTGGGTGATCGGCAGATAGCCGGTGTCCTGATGCCATTTTGCCTGCACTTCGGGCTGTGACAGATATTCAAAGAATTCGGCAATGCCCTGATATTCCGCGTCGTCATGGCCTGTCAGCACCCACAACGTCGCACCACCGATGATGGTGTTCTGCGGCGCACCTTCGACGGTGTCATAATAAGGCTGCATCCCGAAACCGACCTCGAAATCGGAATTGTTCAGCACGCCGGCACGGCTGGCGGACGATCCAAAGAACATCGCGCATTCAGCGGCATAGAACAAAGGCGCAGCGTCAGGGCCGGGGCCAGGGCCACCCCAACGGAAGGCACCGGCATCTTGCCAGGCTTTCAAGTTGTCCCAATGGGTCGAGACGAGTTCGGTGTTAAACACGAATTCCGCATCGAAGCCTTCAAAACCGTTCGACTGGGTCGACAGCGGCACATTG
>PUNR01000122.1 GCA_003551805.1 Loktanella sp. | reverse complement strand
CGCGGCCGGGCGCGCGGGGGCGGCAGCCACCGCCGGCGCGAGGCCCCCTCGATGGGGGCCGAGCGCCGCCCCCCGTCACCCGGTTTTCGGCCGGTCGGGCGTTGACTCGGCCCGCGGCTTCGGCCCTATTCGGCGGGCACTGTCCGGCCGACGCCCGGCGTCGGTTGTCCGGACGGTCACCCCATCGTCATACCGGGAGGAGCACCATGACAGTCCAGAGAACCGCCCTTTTCGGCGCGCTTGCCGGCGCGCTGCTGGCCGCGCCGCTGCACGCGCAGACCGAGATCAAGATCGGCTACGCCCTCGCCGCGGCGCCCGATTCGCATTACGGCGTCGGCGCCCAGCGCTGGCAGGAAGTGGTGGAGGAACGCACCGACGGCCGCTATGTCTTTCGCCACTTCCCCTCCTCGGGCCTGGGCGGCGAGCGCGAGGTGATCGAGGGCGTGCAGCTTGGCACGGTCGAGGCGACGATCGTCTCGTCCGGGACGCTGGCGAATTTCGTCGAGGAGGCCGGCGTTTTCGACATCCCGTTCCTGTTTCGCGATCTCGGCCATGCCCGCCGCGTGCTGGATGCCACCGATGCGCTGATCGCGGCGGCGGATCAAAAGGCGCTGATCGACGGCACCCTGCGACTGGGCGTCACCGAGATGATCGTCCACACTTGGCTGCGCGATTATCTGCGGCGGCTGAAAGAAACCTACCCGAACCTGTCGGTCGAACTGACCGTCGATCTCTCCGTCAATCTGGAGGCGATGCTGGCCGAAAGCCGCATTGATCTGGCGATCCAGAACGGGCCTTTCACCCGGCTGATGACGGGCGAGATTGATCTGGGCGCTTACGGGCTGATCTGGGTGGCAAGCCCCGATCTGGGTGTGCCGCAAAAGGCCATGCTGGACGATCTTGCCGCCCACCCGATCCTGACCCATGCCCGCGACACCCATCTGTTCGCACAGGTGGCTGGCCATTTCTCTGCTGCGAAAGTCCCTGCCCGTCTGGTCCCGTCCAGCAATCTGGCCGCCTGCCTGCATATGACGATCGAAGGCATGGGCGTGGCCACCTTACCCAAGGCGATGGCCGCCGATGCGCTGGCGCGCGGTGATCTGGTGCAGGTCGGTTATGACTGGACGCCACCGCCCTTGCATTTCTTTGCCAGATACAACGTCGCACACGCGCCACGCGTCGTGAACGATGCGGCCTTTGTCGCAGCGCGCGCAGCACAGGCCTTTGATCAAGAATTCTGATCCTTTCTATCCGATAAAATAATTGGCTGTGATGCAATCCGCTGGCTAACCTGCCCCTGACAACAAAGGGGCAGATCATGCAACATGACATTCGCATGGGCGTTGATATCGGCGGCACATTTACCGATGTGGTGCTTGAAGTCGCGGGGGCCAGCCATTCCACCAAGGTGCTGACCACTTACGCCGCCCCCGAGGATGCGATCATCGACGGGATGCATCAGGTCTGCGCCAAGGCGGGGATCAGCCCTGCGCAGATCGGCCAGATCATCCACGGCACGACCTTGGCCACCAATGCGCTGATCGAACGGCGCGGCGCGCGCACGGCGCTGATCACGACGGAAGGCTTCCGCGACGTGATCGAGATGCGCACCGAAAGCCGGTTCGAGCAATACGACCTGAACCTGCAACTGCCCGAACCCCTGCTGCCGCGCCAGCACCGGTTCACGCTGCTTGAGCGTGTCGATGCACAGGGTGCCGTCCTGATCCCGCTGGACCGCGAAGAAATCATCGCACTGGCCGAGGACATGGCCAGCTACAATTTCGACAGCATCGCCGTAGGGTTGCTCCATTCCTATCTGAACCCCGCGCATGAACGCATGATCCGCGACGTGCTGGCCGAACGCCTGCCGGGGGTGATGGTGTCGCTGTCCTGCGAAGTCTCACCGCAAATGCGCGAATACGAACGGTTCAACACGACCGTCGCCAATGCCTATATCAAGCCGCTGATGAAATCCTATCTGGGACGGCTGAAATCGCGGCTGGCGGATGAAGGTGCGGATTGTCCTGTGTTCCTGATGCATTCGGGCGGCGGGATCATCAGCCTTGAAAACGCGGCGGAATTTCCGGTGCGGTTGGTGGAATCGGGGCCTGCCGGGGGTGCTGTTTTCGCGGCCCATATCGCGGCGCGTTACGGTTTGGACAAGATCCTGTCCTTTGACATGGGCGGCACCACAGCCAAGATCTGCCTGATCAAGAACCAGACCCCAAAAACCGCCCGTGTGTTCGAGGTGGCGCGCAGTTACCGGTTCAAGAAAGGCTCCGGCATGCCGATCTCGATCCCCGTGATCGATATGGTGGAAATCGGCGCAGGTGGCGGCAGTCTGGCCCATGTCGACAGCCTGCGACAAATCCGCGTCGGGCCGGAAAGCGCGGGGTCCGAACCGGGGCCTGCTTGCTACGGGCGCGGCGGGCAGCGCCCTGCCGTGACGGATGCCGATCTGGTGCTGGGCAAGCTCGACCCCGACAATTTCGCGGGCGGGTCGATCAAGCTGCACAAGGATGCGTCTG
>PUNR01000183.1 GCA_003551805.1 Loktanella sp. | reverse complement strand
TGATCTGACCCGATCCGCTGATATCTATCTGGATGATGACAGCTATCCGGTGCCGACCACGATCCGCGACACGCCCGGCGTCAACGACCCCTTTCTGACCCGCGAAAGTGTTACTTTGGCCAACCTGTCCGATACAGACATCTGCGTCATCGTCCTAAGCGCGCATCAGGCCTTTACCACCGTCGATATCGCCCTGCTGCGGATTCTGCTGGCGCTGCGGCACGATCAGATCGTGCTGTTCATCAACCGGATCGACGAACTGGAAGACCCCGACCGCCAGATTGATGAGATCGACACCTATGTACGCGATGCGCTGGTGGATCAGGGGCTGCCCTCGGATATCCCGATCATTTTCGGCAGCGCGCTTTGGGCCAGATCGACTTGGGACGGCGTCTCGGAAGCGGAAATCGCGCGCAGCGATAGCAGCATGGACCGGCTGATGGCGGCACGATTGCACAAGGCCAGCGTTCATGAAGGGCCACCGCCTGCGGCAGGATCGGCGCTGTCGAATACGCTGAAAACCCACGATTTGGCCGGTATTGCCGAGTTGCAGAGCGTGATTGAAACGAAATCGGCACAAGCCGTTGGTCAACCCTTCATCACCGGTCTGCGCCGCGCGATGGCCGAGATTTGCCAGCAAAGCAGTCTTTTGCTGCGCAAGGCGCTAGGCGATGCAGTGCCGCTGCCGCAGGGGTCTGATCCGGCGCGGCTGTCGGACCAGCTTGATGCCTTGCTGACGCAGATGGACAGGCAATTGCAACAGGCCAAGGCAGATTGCAACGAAACGCTGCTTTTCAACCTGTCCGATGCCTATCGCAACTTTATCCAGGCCGAGACACGACAGATCGCCCATCTGTTCGATAGCACCGGTTCCAGCGCGGGCTGGCGGCCCGATACCGAACAGCTGCGCCGCACCCTGAACAGCGCCTACCGCGCCTTCGACAGCACGGCGCAAGACCGGATCGGCCAGACCTTTCAGGCCAGCGCCCGGGCAATCAGTCAGATCTATGACGCGCTGCTTGGACCGGATATGCGGATATTTACCGTGACACCCCCCGCGGTAAGCGCGGCACCAACACCAACGATCCTGATGCAATCGATGACCATCGACATCACGACAAGCTGGCTTGAAAAATGGATAAGCCGCGACGCCGGAAAGACCGCCATTGTCCGAAGGTTCGAAAAAATAGTGACTGCCGATATGCACCAGGTCATTCAGGAAATGCAGGACACCTATCTGGCCGCATTGTTCCACAAAGCGCGGCAGGATCAGCATGATTTTATCTCTGACCACAAGGCCAGCCTGCTTGGCCTGACCCGCATCGACGACACCCAGGGCCATAGCGGGCTTGATACCGAAATTCGCAATAAAATCCAACAGATCAACGCGATTAACGCTGATCTGCGCTACGCAGCATAACCGGATCGCGCCATGCAGACCATGCCCCAGCTCTTGCCAGCACAGAACGACAGCGTCGCCGTAAAGCCGGTTCTGGCGATGATGGGCGAATTTAGCGCGGGCAAATCTACGCTGCTGAACATGCTACTGGCGCAGCCACTGATCCCCAGCCATATCGTAGCGACGCAATTGCCGGTTCTGTGGCTGCGTTATGGCAAGGTGACGGACTGGCAGGGCGTGCTACCCGACGGACAGGCGGACGATCCCGTGCCTGGCCTGCCGGATTGGACCGCGCTTGCCGATTTCGGGCTGGTGCGGATCACACTGGACAATCCGCTGCTTAAACACTGCGATGTGATTGACACTCCCGGTATATCCGACCCCCGGGTCAGCACCGGGCTTTTGCAACAGGTGGCGGAACACGCCGATTTCTGTCTTTGGTGCAGTGCAGCCAATCAGGCTTGGCGACAATCCGAAAAAGCCGCATGGACCGCCCTGCCCGACCGCTTGCGCGTGGCCAGTATTCTTGCCGTGACCCGCGCCGACCAGCTTGCCAAGATCAGTGATCTGGCACGCGTGGTAAAACGGCTGAAGAATGAGGCAGGCGATGTCTTTTCCGCCGTCATGCCCGTATCGGCGCACCTTGGCATGACCGCACTGACCAATGGTCAGTTGACCGATCCGCAGCAATGGGCAGACAGCGGTGCCAAGGCGTTGCAGCAGCAGATCCGAAAATCGCTGCAAATCGTGCCGAACACGCCGCGCCCTGCCCCTGCCCCGCCATATCCGGCCAAAGCTGAACCAGAACCGGAACCGGCCACGCCGCACGCGGCCTTCCTATCCAGAATGGATCAGGGCCGCGCCTTGTTGCGCCGGGCGCGCCAGACAGACAAGGCGCACCGCGATGTACTGCTGTGCTGCCTGTCTTGCGATCCGGAACTGACCATCGATTACCCCAAAGCAATGATTCAGGTGGAGCAGGAACTTGAAGATTTTTCAAAAGGCGCTTGGTGCCGCCTGGACAAAACGTAACGACCCCAAACACCCCCCCGGTGACAGCCTGTCACCACCAACACAAAGTAAGGAAAATACTATGGCAATTGATATCAGCAGCGTCTCGGAAATCGGC
>PUNR01000070.1 GCA_003551805.1 Loktanella sp. | reverse complement strand
TGATGGGCCAATAGGCAGTATCTACAAAGAGATTGCCCAAGCAGTGCTGGACGGGCTGGACATGCAAGCAACGGGACGCGCCCCGCGCAAAATATGATAGAATGAAACTTACAGGAGAACTAATATGAAAGCCTTTCTTTTTGCCATGGTATTTGCGGCTGTTGTTGCCGTTGGCGCAGCGATGGTGCTGAACGGCACGTTCCAGCAACCCACCTATGCCGCCAATACGACCGAGGGTGCGCGGGTTGATAATCCGGGGCAAAACCTGATCGGGTATTGAGTCCGGATCACGCCATGCGCCGGATGATCCTTTGTCTGGTGGTGCTGGCCGGCTTTGGCCTGCCAGTGGCAGCACAAGACCTGCGCGGTCACGGCGGGCCCGTTGGTGCGCTGGATGCGGGGCAGGGGGTGCTGGTGTCGGGTGGCTTTGACACCCGTGCTATCCTTTGGGATCTTGATACCGCCACCGCGCGGAACGTGACGCGTTTTCATGACGGCAACGTGACGGCAGTCCGGCTGCTGCCGACGGGCGGTTTTGTGACCGCAGGGCAGGACGGACGTTTGGCCATCTGGCACGCAGATGGCCGCGATCCGCAATTTGCAACGCCCGCTGGCGCGTCTGCCGTGGCGTCGCTTGGCGTCAGTCCTGACGGGGCGCAGGTCGCCGCAGGCTATTGGGACGGGCGCGTTCTGCGGCTTGATCTTGGCACACAACAGGCTACCGAATTTCAGGCCCATAGCGACCGGGTGACAGGTCTGGGCTATCTGCCTGATGGTGATCTGGTGACAGTCGGGGGGGATCTGCTGCTGGTGCGCTGGACGCGGCAATCGGATCTGGCATTCCGCCAATCGCTGCCAGAACTTCCCAACGGTCTTGCAATCGCCGACAGCGGCGTCGCGGTTATCTTTGCCGACGGCGCGCTGCGGCTTTACGATGATGCAGGCGCATTCATGGCCGAACGCTTTCTGGCGGATCGTCCTTTGGTATCGGTCACGGCACGCACAGACACCATTGCGGCAGCGTCGGTGGATGGCAGCGTCTGGCTGTTAGCCAGTGACGACCTGACCCCGCGCCATACGTTCACAGCAGCGGCTGGCCCTGTCTGGGCGCTGGCCATGACTGATACGCAGGTTTTTTCGTCCGGCGCAGATGGTCTGATCCGCCGCTGGTCGCTTGACGGTGATGATCTGGAACGTTTCGTGGCTGATGTGGCACCTGCCCTGCATGATGGCAGCCGCGGTGCTGAGGTTTGGAAAAACTGCGCGGTCTGCCATTCGCTCGAACCGGACGATCACAGCATGGCAGCGCCCAGCCTGCACGGTATATTAGGGCGGCCTATCGCGACGCAGTCGGGCTATGATTATTCTGAAGCCTTGCAGGAACTTGATATCATCTGGACCGCTGAAACCATCTCTGAGCTGTTCACCTATGGGCCAGAGACCTACACCCCCGGTTCGCGTATGCCTGAACAACGTATCGGTGCGCCCGAGGACCGTGAAGCCTTGGTCGCGTACCTTCAGCGCGTCACCGACGCACAAGACTAGCCAGCGGTCAGCCCCGACGGCCTTGATGTAACTTGCTGACGGCGGGGAACTTAAGCGCCGCGATATGCGTTGAATACAAGATAGATGAGGGTCGCCTTTCAATCTTGGACGATCAATATCGTACAAAGCGACCCTTCATGCAGAATTACAGGAGACGATAATGTCGCTCAAAAAGCTTTATACATCCGGCGCGCTGGGACTGATGATCAGTGTTCTTCCGATCATGACCCATGCGCAATCGGCCCATTCCGATACGCCCGAAGGCGCCATTTTCGTGCCGATCGTCGCCGATTGCGTTGACGCCCCCAGCGAGGATACCTGCGGGCAGGTCCGCGCGGTTTTGACCGAATGTGCCGAAGAACTGGAATATGCGATGTGCGATGTGTTGTTTGTGGATTCCACAGAAGTTTTTGACGCGCCCGCAGTGAAAGAACAGGTCGAAGTCATATTGGCCGACACCAGCGAAGCAATCGCCGCGATGGAATTTGACGAAGCCCACAACGGCGATATCGGTGATCTGGTCGATGTCAGCCGCGCCGATGCCGAACGCACGATGCTGCGCGGCGACGAGAACCTGAATTCGCACTCGGGTCCGCCCGTGGTCGATGAGGACTGATGACGCGTAGCGGCGGGTCAGGCTTGTAAGTGGCAGGTGCTTTGCTTGGGAACGCCACTCGGGTTCTGGCCCCTTTTGAAATACGCCTGAGGGGTCACGATGCCAGCGGTCGATTTATACTCGCCCAAGCCGAATATGCTGGAGCGCAGGTTCGCCGACCATCTGGCACAGCGCGGCGCTGAAGGCGGCGCGCTGTGCCACAACGCGCAAAAGCGCGTACAAAAAATCAGCCAGATCACAAAATGGATCATCGGGCTATCGGCGCTGGCGGGCATTGTGTCGGGCGGACTAATCGGCGGCGCAGAAATCTGGATGCGCCAAGGCGTCTTTGACGGCATGGACGATATCGGCTGGCGCGAGGCACTGCCTTATTGG
>PUNR01000396.1 GCA_003551805.1 Loktanella sp. | reverse complement strand
CTATGCGGGCCTGCGTTATTACCAGATCACGACCGACAGCAGCCGCGCCAAATTCATGGCCGATTGTCAGGACAAGATCACACGCTTTACCACACCTTTGGTGTTTTATGGACTTGAATTCAACCGCTTAGATGACAAACATCTAGCAGAACTTCTGGCCGCGAACGCGGATCTTGCCCGCTATAAACCCGTCTTTGACCGGATGCGTGCGATGAAGCCGCATCAGTTATCCGACGAACTGGAACAATTCCTGCACGACCAATCCACCGTCGGTGCCGCGGCATGGAACCGGCTGTTTGACGAAACCATGGCCGGTCTGGAATTCGTCGTCGATACCGATGTGCTGGGTCTGGAAGAAACCCTGAACCTGCTGACCGATCAGGACCGCGCCAAGCGCGAGGCGGCGACCCATGCCCTGACCGCCGTGTTCGCCGAAAACCTGAAAACCTTTGCCCGCATCCATAACACGCTCGCCAAGGAAAAAGAGATCGAGGATCGCTGGCGCAAGATGCCCAGCCCGCAGGCCGCGCGGCATCTGGCCAACCATGTCGAACCCGAAGTGGTCGAGGCTTTGCGCAATGCAGTCGTTGCCGCCTACCCCCGCCTGTCGCACCGCTATTACGCGCTGAAAGCGAAATGGCTGGGGCTGGACCGGATGCAGGTCTGGGACCGCAACGCGCCTTTGCCCATGGAACAGACCCGTATTGTCGGTTGGGACGAAGCGCGTGAAACGGTGATGACCGCCTATGCGGGATTTGATCCGAAAATGGCGGAACTGGCACAGCCCTTTTTCGACAAAGGCTGGATCGACGCCGCCGCCAAACCCGGCAAGGCACCCGGCGCTTTTGCCCATCCGACCGTGACCACCGTGCATCCTTATGTGATGCTGAATTACCTTGGCAAACCGCGTGATGTGATGACGCTGGCGCATGAATTGGGCCACGGCGTGCATCAGGTGCTGGCCGCCGAACAGGGTGAACTTTTGTCATCCACCCCGCTGACGCTGGCGGAAACGGCATCGGTGTTCGGGGAGATGCTGACCTTCCGGCAATTGCTGGACAACGCCAAGACCAAACAGGATCGCAAGGTGCTGCTGGCGGGCAAGGTCGAGGATATGATCAACACGGTCGTGCGTCAGATCGCGTTTTACGATTTCGAATGCAAGCTGCACGCCGCCCGCGCGGAGGGCGAATTGACGCCCGATGATATCAACGCACTGTGGATGTCGGTGCAGGCCGAAAGCCTTGGGCCGGTGTTTGACTTCGTCGATGGCTATGAAACCTTCTGGTCATACATCCCGCATTTCGTGCATTCGCCTTTCTATGTCTATGCCTATGCTTTTGGCGACGGTCTGGTGAACGCGCTTTATGCGGTGTTTGAGGAAGGCGACGCCGATTTCCGCGACAAATATTTTGCCATGCTGCGCGCAGGCGGGTCCAAGCATCACAAGGAATTGCTGGCACCGTTCGGGCTGGATGCATCAGACCCTGCGTTCTGGGACAAGGGCCTTTCGCTGATCGAAAGCATGATCGACGAATTGGAGGCCATGGAAGAATGACGCAGGTCAGTATCGCGCCAATGACCCCCGCAACGCAGAACGCGTTGCGGGGGATTAGCGTTAGCGCGGAACAGGTCAATTTCTCGGGGCAGCCGTCCGAGGTGATCGACCTGGATGATCCGCGCATCGACATCCATGTGATCCACGCCGACGACCGGGTCGCGGGTATGTTCCGCATCGATCGGGCGTTTCATCTGCATCACCAGTTTGCCGCTAGCACGATCTATGGCTTGCGGACCTTTCTGGTCGACCAGCAGCTGCAAGGGCGCGGCATCGCCAAGGCCTGCTGCGCGCAATTACCAGACTATCTGGCGGACCATTATCCCACGGCCGAGGCGATCATGCTGACAGTCAACCTGCGCAACCCCGCAGCAAGGCGCGCCTATCTGGCGGGCGGGTTCATTGACACCGGCGCGCAATATATGGATGGCGGTTTCGGGCCGCAGCATATCTTGAAGCTTGCGCTATGACAGCAGCGGCAGGACGCCTCCGGCGGGGGAGTATTTGCTGGAAATAAGAAGGTGAAAGGGGCGCAGGGACTAGCCTTGCGCGCTTTTCGCAAAAACCATGTCCATCATCACCTGCGTGCCGCGGGAAAATTCCAGCGGGCATGGGTAATCGGCCTCGCCCCGGATCGCTTTGCCAAAGTTTTCGACCTGAAGGATGTAATGGTTCACGGCGGGCCAGCGTTCGGTGGTGATGGTGTGACCGTCGGTTTCCAGCGTCAGCTCGGCTGTGTCGAACACATTGGCGTTGAACGGACAGGTCAGCCGCAACACACCTTGATCGCCGTGGAAAGTGATTTGCTGGCGCGGGTGCATCCGCATCGACACCACCGCTGAATAGGCGAAACCGGGAAAGTTTGCAGCGAATTGCGCGAAGACATCGACATCGTTTTCCAGCGTAAGATTGGCAAATGGGATGGTGTCGGGTTCCAGCCCTGTCACAAAACGCGCGGCCCCCATCACATAGACGCCGATATCGCGCATGGCACCGCCTGCGGTTTCAGGGCGGTTGCGGATGTTGGTGGCATCGCCGCCATTGTTAAAACTGAACGTCGCATCAACATGCACCAGCTTGCCAACCGCACCGCCCTGCACCAGTTCGCGCGCACGGGCGAATTGCGGGTGATGCACGATCATGAATGCCTCGGCGGCAAGCTGACCGGAGGTATCGCGCGCTGCAATCAGCTTGTCGTAATCAGCCGCAGCCAGACCCATCGGCTTTTCGCAAAGCACGTGTTTGCCTGCAGCCAGCGCTTTTTGCGACCATTCCACATGCAAATGGTTGGGCAGCGGAATATAGACGGCATCGATGGCCGGATCAGCCAATAAATCATCATAACTTTGATGCAGTTTGATCGCTGGCGCAAAGGCTGCAAAATCGGCGGCCTTCTCTGGGCTGGATGTGGCGAGCGCATAAAGCTCTGCCCCTTTGGCGGCGTGGATGGCTGGTGCCATATGTTGGCGGGCAAAGTTCGCGGCGCCCAGAACACCCCAACGGATCGGTTTCATTTGGTTCTCTCCCGTAATTTTGCAAATGTTAGCGCTATCCGCCCGGCAAAGCCACGCCCCTTTCCCATCGTCCGAGCAAAAATATCCCCGCCGGAGGCTCCGACGGGGATGCTAGATACGTTGGGTGGCTGGGAAACTCAGGCGTTTTCCAGCATGCCTTTTTCGCGGGCCAGTTCCTGCATCCGCGTTTGCAGTTTTTCAAAGGCACGGACCTCGATCTGGCGAATCCGTTCGCGGCTGACGTCATATTGCGCGCTGAGGTCTTCAAGCGTGATGGTTTCATCGGCCAGACGGCGCTGGACCAGAATGTCGCGTTCACGGTCGTTCAACACGGTCATCGCTTCGGCCAACAAGGCGCGGCGTGCGTCCAGTTCGTCGTGTTCCTCGTAATCGGCGGCGGTGTTGGCGCTGTCGTCTTCCAGCCAGTCCTGCCATTGCATCGACCCTTCACCGTCAGACCCGATCTGCGCATTCAGCGACGCGTCGCCACCCGACATGCGCCGATTCATCGAGATGACCTCATCTTCGGTCACGCCCAGATCGGTGGCGATCTGTTTGACGTTTTCGGGACGCAAGTCACCTTCTTCCAGCGCACCAATGCGGTTTTTCGCTTTGCGCAGGTTGAAGAACAGCTTTTTCTGCGCCGATGTCGTGCCCATTTTCACCAAAGACCACGAACGCAGGATATATTCCTGAATCGAGGCACGGATCCACCACATCGCATAGGTCGCAAGACGAAAGCCCTTTTCAGGGTCAAAGCGTTTGACCGCTTGCATCAGGCCTACGTTCGCTTCTGATATCACCTCGGCCTGTGGCAGGCCGTAGCCGCGATAGCCCATGGCAATTTTTGCCGCCAGTCGCAGATGCGATGTCACCATCTTATGCGCCGCTTCGGTGTCTTCGTGGTCCACCCAGCGTTTGGCCAGCATATATTCTTCTTCCGGTTCCAGCATCGGAAACTTACGGATTTCCTGCATGTAACGGTTCAAGCCACCTTCCGGTGACGGTGCCGGTAAATTTTTATAGTCGCTCACTGCTGTTGCCCTCCGTTATGTATAAAGGCTTAACATGGATATGATCGCGAAGCGCGATATTTCAAGTCACCTTACCTGCATCTACTTAACGCAAGATGAACCATTCAGTTCAGTTTTACGAGGAAAGTTTTTGTGCGCTCACGCACATGCGATCCGATATTTCAGACCGCGTGGCCCAAAGCGCCCAAAAGATCACAGATATCCTGCGGTAACGGTGCTTCGAATTCCAGGAAATCACCGGTCACAGGATGCACGAAACCAAGGCTGGCCGCATGCAGCGCCTGCCGCGGGAATGTTGCGACAGCGGTAACACCGGCGTCGCCCACTGCCTTAGGCGACATTTTGCGCCGGCCGCCATAGGTGGGATCACCGATCAAGGCATGGCCGCAATGGGCCATATGCACCCTGATCTGGTGGGTGCGACCGGTTTCCAGCCAGCATTCGATCAGCGCAGCCACTGGCACAACACCAAGCGGGGCAAGGATTCGCGCCCGCGTGACGGCATGGCGCCCTGCGGTGAATGAGACCGCCTGCCGCTGCCGGTCAGTCCGGTGCCGGCCCAACATGGTCTGGATTTTCAGGATATTGCCAGGCTCGAACGATGTGCCCTTGATCCCGTGCAGGCGCGGGTCGTTGGCGTCGGGCACGCCATAGCAGACGGCGACATAGCGGCGTTCGACGGTATGGGCGGCAAATTGGTCGGCCAGATGGTGATGCGCGCGGTCGGATTTGGCGACGACAAGCAGGCCGGATGTATCCTTGTCGATCCGGTGCACGATGCCGGGGCGCTTCAGCCCGCCGACACCGGACAGGCTGTCACCGCAATGATGGATCAGCGCGTTGACCAGCGTGCCATCGGGCGTGCCAGGGGCAGGATGGACGACCATGCCTGCGGGTTTGTTGATCACGACCAGATCGTCATCTTCATAGACGATCTCTAGCGCGATATCTTCGGCGACGATATGGCTTTCGACGGCGACCTCTACCGTGACGGCGACTTCGGCGCCTTCGGTGATCCGAAAGCGCGGGTCGGTGACAACCACACCGTCCACAGCGACAGAACCGTCCGCGATCAGACGCGCCAGACGTGACCGGCTGAGCGCGGCATCATCCGGCACATCACGGCCCAGTGCCTTGTCCAGCCGCGGCGGCGGGTTGGCACCAATCTGGAAGGTAATCAGGGTCGGCCCCATCGGATACTCCGTCAACATCTGCGGCGTGAAAAAGGGGGGTGGTACCACCTGCTGGTCTCGAACCAGCGACCTCTTGATCCACAATCAAGCGCTCTAACCAACTGAGCTAAGGCGGCACTGACGCGGGATTTAGCCGCATGCCCGCATGATTGCAAGTCCTAGCCGGGGGATTTCAACAGATCATCGCGCCCTGCCCTTGCCAACCGATTGCCGCGCGCTGTACGCAGGGTAAAACCAGCAAGGAAAACACCATGGGTATCAACAACGAACGCGATATCGAGGCGAATATGCAGATCGGGCCGACCGAATTGGGCATGGTCCGTATTTTCATCGAGGCAGGCAGCACCGAGATCCCGATGGATTTCGAACCTGAAGAAGCCGAAGAAATCGCCGATGAAATTCGTGCGGCGGCGCAGGCTGCACGCGCGCTTAAAAAACGCTGACAGACCCCGGATCGCGCGCAATCTGCGCGCGGATGGCGGCATGGCGGGCGAATTTCTGCACGACCGCCTTGCGCCGTGCCGGTGGCAAGCGGGATTCGGGACCTTGGCGGATGATTTCACCGTCATAGCCGTCAGCCAGAATCAGACCGGTATCATCCGGCAGCAGTTCGGTCGGAAAATCGCTGTCGACGGCCCAGAAGAACCGGTCGCACCAATCCAGATAGTGTCGCCATTTGTGATCTGTCATGAAATCAGTGCGGCTGGATTTACATTCAATCACCCAAATTTCGCCCTTGGGGCCCAGCGCCATCACATCCACGCGCAACCCGCGTATCGGCACCAGTTCCACGACAGTGACAAAGTCGTGGCCGCGCAGGTGGCGGCAAACGCCGCGTGCCAGCAACTGGCCGGGCTGAAGGGGGGTGTCAGGCATTTGCATGAAATGACCATGAACAAAACGGCAACAAAATGCAATCCTGTCCGATTGTGGATGCGTCACCACTTGTTCTTTATGATGTGCAGCCCTAGCTAAGACGGGACGGGAATTCTGCACTGCATGTATACCATCGGTACAAATCCAGTGGCCTTAAGCAACTCCGAGGGAGCTGGCTCTGTTCTGACCCTGGTCAGTTTACCTGGCGCCCACCTGTAAAAACAGGTCCTCGGGATTAGCTACCGCTACGGCAGAGGTGGTGCCCGTCACCTCCGGCGTGATCCGGCTGTTACGCGGATCGGGATCATACGCCCGCCGTGATGATCGTCATCGTCATTGTCGTCCTGCGCGTTCAGCATGACTGACACTGCGAATTGCACAGCGCCAAAGATGGTGCCGTGAAGGATCCATAAGATCAGAACTGCCAGAATGCCGATATCCGACCCCGCAACCAAGGTGCCAAGCCGCGCGATATCGTAAAACAGCAGCATGGCGACAAAAACAGCCGCCAGCACAAAGCCGATCGCGCAATGGCGCAGATAAAGCTGCATTAGATTTGGTTCATCGTTCTGTGTCATGATCCAACGTCCCCCTCTTCAACAGCTATGCCATTGCGGTTGGAAAACAAGGCGCAAATCGCCGCGACCTGCCATCCGGTTCTGCGCCGCGGACCAAAGCTGACGTCCGGCACGCCGCCCGACGCCGCTAAACCGTTGGGTTCGTATCAGAACGCCTCTGGCTGTGCTTCGCGGGCCATATGATCTAGAACGGCGTTAACGAACTTTGGTTCCTTGCCGTCATGGGAAAACGCCTCGGCCACGGCGACAAATTCGCTGATGACGACCTTGGGCGGTGTGTCCTTATCCAGCAATTCGGCACCTGCGGCACGAAACAGCGCACGCCAAGTCGGGTCGATCCGCGCGATCGGCCATTTGACGACCAGCGCACGGTCCGTCATCTGGTCAATGCTGGCCTGCAGATCGACAGCGCGGTCGATCATGCGGCGAAATGTATCCACATCGCCTTCGGCCATTTCGACATCGTCAATAATTTCGCCAAAGCGATGGTCTTCGAATTCGCGGATGATGCGTTCGGCGGTCTGACCGGTTTGTTCCATCTGGAACAGCGCCTGCACCGCGAAAAAGCGCGCGGCGGATTTCATCTTGCGGCGTTGGTTGTTCGAAATTGTCATGCGGTCGTATTTCCAGCCATCAGAATGTCACGGGTAAAGCCGACGCCTTTTTCCGCCTTGCCCCATTTGCGCGCGAGCGCCACCAGATGCAAGGCCGCAGCCGCTGCCCCGCCGCCTTTGTTCATCTGCGCAGGGTCAGCGCGGACCGCCGCCTGCGCGTGATTTTCCACCGTCAGAATACCGTTGCCGATGCACAGCCCCTGTAGACCCAGCAATTGCAGCGCACGGCTGCTGTCGTTGCAGACAGTGTCGTAATGCGTGGTTTCACCGCGGATCACACAGCCAAGTGCGACATATCCGTCAAAATTGCTCATCCGTGCGGCGATCCCTATGGCGGTGGGGATTTCCAGCGCGCCGGGCACATGAACCATGTCATGCGTGGCACCCGCCTTTTCAATCTCGGCCACAGCACCGGCGATCTGGTGGTCGCTGATATCCTTGTAATAAGGCGAGGCCACGATCAGGATTTTCACCGGCTTGTCGAATTCCGGCAAAGGCATGATGTAATGTGATGGTCCAGCCATTAGCCAATCTCCGATATTTTGCGCGTGCCGGTGATTTCCAGCCCGTAAGCATCCAGCCCGACAACCTTGGGCTTGGGCGAATTGGTCAAAAGCGTGATGTCATGCAGCCCGAGCGCCGACAGGATCTGTGCTCCCAAACCGTATTGCCGCAACGTCTGCGGCGAGGCGTCTTCGACCGCGTCAAGCTTCATGTCCAGATCGCGCAGCAGCACCAGCACACCGCGCCCTTCGGCGGCGATCAGTTGCATCGCATCGCCAAATTCGTTGCGCCGCCCCTTGGGGCCAACACCGACCACATCCAGCATCGGGTCAAGCGCATGCATCCGCACCAACACCGGCGCAGGCGTTGTGATATCGCCTTTGACCAGCGCGATATGTTCGGCGCCTTGGGTTTCGTCGACAAACACGCGCATATCCCAGTCACCACCGAATTCGGAGGTGATGGTCTTGCTGCTGCGTTCGACCACAAGGTTGTCATGGCGACGGCGATAGGCGATCAAATCGCTGATCGTGCCGATCTTCAGCCCGTGCAGTTGCGCAAAGGCGATCAGGTCGGGCAGACGCGCCATTTCGCCGTCTTCTTTCATGATCTCGCAGATCACACCGGACGGGTTCAAACCAGCCAGACGGCTGATATCGACCGCAGCTTCGGTGTGTCCGGCGCGGACCAGCACACCGCCGTCGCGCGCGCGCAGCGGAAAGACGTGGCCGGGTGTGGCGATATCGGCGGCACCTTTTGCCGCGTCGATGGCCACCGAAACAGTCCGCGCGCGGTCAGCTGCGGAAATGCCGGTGCTGACGCCTTCGCGTGCCTCGATGCTGACGGTAAAGGCGGTTTCGTGCCGCGATGAATTGTTCGATGCCATCAAAGGCAGACCCAGCGCATCAATACGGCTACCGGGCAGCGACAGGCAGATCAATCCGCGCCCGTGTTTGGCCATGAAATTGATCGCATCCGGCGTGGCCATCTGGGCAGGAATGACCAGATCGCCTTCGTTTTCGCGGTCTTCATGGTCTACAAGGATGAACATCCTGCCATTGCGGGCATCATCAATGATGTCTTCGATCTTGCTGATCGCATCAGACCAGTCACGCTCGACCGGACCTGGCGTTTCAAAAGGTATGGACATGGACGATCCCCGCAGCTTGTCTGGCTGCCAGATAGCCCAGCATCACCGCTTTGAAAAGGGCCGCAAGCCGTAGGGTGGATCTTGATCCACCTTACGCAAAGAATGCGTCAGCACTGACATAGCCCGCCACCCGCGCTGCCGCGACCCATTCGCGTTCAAAATCCGTATCCCCCACCAGCACGAACCGGTCCGCAGGCTGGCGCAGGGCAGCACTTACGCCGTCAAGTTCGCGGCGCATGGCAGACCAGCTATCGGTGAAACGCGGCGCTGCAAAGGCACGGTCAATCCCCGACAGCCCTGCCAGATGCGTCGGCGTAACCGGACGGTGGGCGACACCATGCCGCGCTGTATTCACCAGACCGGCCAGCCGTGCCTTGCGGTCCTCAGGCAGCGCCTGCCCGTCACGCAACACGCGCAAAGCATTGCTGGAAAACAGAAAACCGATCAGATCATGCCCGTTGCTGGCGCGGATACCGGCATAGGTCTTGTAAGGCAGGCCCAATTCGGCAGCGCGTTTGACGCGCAGGCGCACCACCTCGATTGGCAGCACCGGCAACAGATCGCGGCGGGCCTTGGTCCAGGCATGTGTGCGCCAGCTTTGCCCCGGTTCCAGCACCTGCCCCGAATTATGGCCGATACCTGCCATCAATCATATTCCCGCAGCCGCGCGACATAACGCGCCATTGTATCAATCTCGAGGTTGATCAGGTGACCGACTGCCACCTCGCCCCATGTCGTGGCGGTTTTTGTGTGCGGAATGAAATTGATCCCGAAATCGCGGCCCGCGACCTCGTTCACGGTCAATGACGTGCCGTCAAGCGCGACAGATCCCTTGGGCGCGATAAACCGCGCGAGCGCATCAGGCGCACGGAATGTGACCCGCGTGCTGTCGCCTTCATCGCGCATCGCGACAACCTCGGCCACGCCATCGACATGGCCCGACACAATATGCCCGCCCAATTCGTCACCCACCTTAAGCGCGCGTTCAAGGTTCAGCCGTTTACCGACCACCCAGCCACCGACATTGGTCGCACCAACCGTTTCCGCCGAAATCTGCACGTCAAACCAGTTTTGCGGATCGCGGCCCAAAGCGATGACAGTCAGGCACACCCCGTTACACGCAATAGACGCCCCGATATCGATCCCCGCCACGTCATAATCGGTGCCGATGCGCGCGCGCAGATCACCGCGCTGTTCCAATTCCAGCACGCGACCAACATCTGTGACAATTCCTGTGAACATGCGTTTTCCTTTCCGCTTGCCCATGACCTAGCGGCTCTGGCCAAGGCAAGCAAGATTACCGGGTTGCCAGATAGCCTTACAAAGGTCAAAATCAGGAGGTAACGAGTTCTTAGTATATATATGGTCACATAGTTTCATGGGTATCCAACGTCGTTTTTTGTTCTTGCAGGGTCCGCATGGCCCGTTCTTCCGAAAACTTGCACAGACGCTGCGTCAGGCTGATGCACAGGTCTGGCGTGTCGGTTTCAACGCAGGTGATGCAGCTTTCTGGGGGCGCGATCCGGGGTATGTTGCGTATCGCGGCACGCTGGCTGACTGGCCTGCGGCACTGCGCGATCTGCTGACCATCCACCAGATCACCGATATCGTCCTTTACGGCGACACCCGCCCCATCCATGCAGAGGCGGTCAAACAGGCCCGCGCCGCCGGCCTGCGCATCCACGTCTTCGAAGAAGGCTATATGCGCCCCTATTGGGTCACCTATGAACGCGATGGCAGCAATGGCCATTCCCCACTCATGCAGCTGTCGATCGCCGCAATGCAAAAGCATCTGACACAGACAGGCCGCGATTTACCCGTGCCACCCGCACATTGGGGCGATATGCGCCAGCACATCTTTTATGGCGCGCTTTATCATTGGTTTGTGATGTTCAGGAACGCGCACTATCCGCATTTCCGACCGCACCGCGCCCTGCCCGTCCACAAAGAAGCCCTGCTTTATTCCAAACGGCTGCTGATGATGCCGTTTCACGCGCTGATCCGTGGCCTTGCCACAATGCGGGTCAAGGCCAGCGGGCACACCTATCATCTGGCCCTGCTGCAGCTGGAACATGATTCGAGCGTTCAGGTCCATTCCCCGATCAAGGATATGGACACCTTTATCGAAGTGGTCGTCGCAGGCTTTGCCAAAGGCGCGCCAGCGCATCACCATCTGGTGTTCAAGGCGCATCCGTTGGAAAACGGCCGCAAATCATTGCCCCGTCTGATCCGGCAGGCCGCCCGCGCCCACGGCGTGGCAAAACGGGTGCATTATATCCGTGGCGGTAAACTGGCGCATTTGCTGGATACTGCGCGCACGGCAGTGACCGTCAATTCAACCGCAGGTCAACAGGTTTTATGGCGCGGTATCCCACTGCGGATTTTCGGCACGGCAGTCTATGACAAACCCGAATTCGTCTCGACCCAGCCGCTGCCCGCGTTTTTTGCCGCACCCTACAAACCGGATGCGCAGGCCTACCGCGACTTCCGGCAGTTCCTGCTGGAAACCAGCCAGGTGCCCGGCGGCTTTTATTCTACCAAGGGGCGGCGACAATTGCAGCGGCAAGTGGTGGATATGATGCTGGCAGAGGCTGATCCCTATTCCCGCAAACGCGTCACGGATGATCCCACGACAGCAAAGCTGCGCCTTGCGGGATAGTATACTGGCCAAGGTTGCGTAGGTCGCATAACCTGCTGCGATGACAGACCAAAAGCGCCAAAACCTTTACGTCTATTCAGGCGGTTTCCTGACCCAGCCCCGGGTCAGGCGGGTGCTAAGCTTGGCTGGTTACGACATCCGGCTGGGTGCGCCCGGTATCGACGATCTGGTCGGCGTCTGGG
>PUNR01000316.1 GCA_003551805.1 Loktanella sp. | reverse complement strand
GTGCGGGCGGCATCCCTGCCTCGCGGGTGAAACCAACAATCACGGCGGCACAGGCATAGGCCACTGAAAACATGGCGTGATTGGCATTCATCAGCGGGCGTTTATGTGCCGCCTCTAATTCGCTGACGCGGGCGTTCATCACGACATCAAGCAACCCTGACGCCAGCCCAACCAGCGCCATGGACGCCGCAAAAACCAGCGGATGCGTGATATGCGCCGGCAACAACCAGGCAAAGGCCAAGGCCGCAATCGCCGCCTGCATCGACCGGCTGCCGAGCCAGCGGTCAAGCTTGGGTGCCAGCCACATCGCCGACACCAGCCCCGTGGCCGACCCCAACAACACAGTGCCGAACAGCGCATCAGATGCGCCAAGCTGGGCCTTGATGACAGGCACATAGGCTGCAAAACAGCCCCAAAAAACACCCACCACAACAAACGCGGTGGCCGGACGGCGGGACAGAATCAAGGCGCTACGAATCGACATGACGCCATGCGTGAAGCCCAAATTCTTCCAAAGCAAGTTTCAAATGTCAGACCTTGGCGCTGCAGACCGTTACATGGGTCATGACCCATGCCAAGCGCGGCAATTACGTCTTTTCAAATCCGTAAAAGCCCCTTATAGGGCAGGCTTCATCGGGCTCGGACACCCTTGGAGGCGGGCCCCTCTATTAAAGGAATATTACTATGGCTGGACAGATTCCAGATCTGAACGCCAAGGTACGCGCGGGGACAGGCAAGGGGGCCGCCCGCCAAGCTCGCCGTGATGGCGACGTACCTGGCACTGTTTATGGCGGCGGCACTGACCCGTTGTCCATCAGCATCCCATTCAACTACCTGCTGACGACCCTGCGCAAGGGCCGTTTCATGTCGACACTGTTCAACCTCAAGGTTGAAGGTCAGGACGACGTGCGCGTGATCTGCCGCGGCGTGCAGCGTGACGTGGTCAAGGATCTGCCGATCCACATCGACCTGTTGCGCCTTAAGCGGACCAGCCGTGTGAAATTGTTCATCCCGGTTGAATTCATCAACGAAGAAACCTGCCCCGGCATCAAAAAGGGCGGCGTTCTGACTGTTGTCCGCAACGAAGTCGAGATGGACGTGCTGGCAGGCGATATTCCTGATCACCTGACTGTCGATCTGGCGAATGTCCAGATCGGTGACGTCATCCACATCAGCGATGTCGCCCTGCCCGAAGGCGCGAAAGCTGTCATCGACCGTGACTTCGTGATCGCCAACGTCTCTGCGCCACGCGCGTTGCTGGCCAGCGATGATGATGAGGCACCAGAAGCAGACGTCGAAGCACCAGCAGAAGCTGAGTAATCTTCGCGTTATGCGACCAAGATCAGGGCATCCTTCGGGGTGCCCTTTTTCGTTGTACCCCACTGGTGAAAGCCGCGCAGTCCCGCTAGGTTGGCGGCTATGAAATTACTTGTTGGCCTTGGCAATCCCGGCGCGAAATACGCGCAAAACCGGCATAACATCGGCTTTATGGCGATGGACCGGATCGCAGACGATCACGGCTTTGCGCCATGGCGTTCGCGGTTTCAGGGCCTTGTCGCCGAAGGCCGCATCGGGTCTGATAAAGTCACCCTGCTGAAACCCGAAACCTTCATGAACCTGTCAGGGCAATCCGTGGGCGAGGCGATGCGCTATCTTAAGCTGACGCCTGCCGATGTGGTCGTATTTCATGATGAAATCGACCTAGCCCCCGGCAAGGTGCGGCTGAAGACCGGTGGCGGTCATGCAGGGCATAACGGGCTGCGGTCGATTCACGGGCATATCGGGCCGGAATATGACCGCGTGCGGCTTGGCGTCGGGCATCCGGGTCATAAGGACGCCGTGCCGGGATATGTCTTGCGCGACTTCCCCAAGGCCGATCAGGATTGGCTGGATGACGAAATGCGCGGCATCAGCGACGGGATCGCGCATCTGGTCGCAGGCGACGGCGCGCGGTTTCTGAACGCCATCGCCCTGCGCACAGCACCCGCGCGGTCATCGACGACAGCGCCGAAACTCGCCAAAGCGCCTAAGCCCGAACCGGAACTCGCACCAGACACGCGCAGCGCGATGGCACGGCTTATGGACAAATTCAGGTGACCACGGCTGACGTCCGCGCAGCATTTGCCCGACAGGCACAATCCTGCATCGCCCTTGGCTCGCCCTTCATGGGGCAGTTAATGGGGCTTTGCGCGACCAAAGACTGGCCCGACAGCCCCGTCACCGACCGGATTTTCGCATGGCAGGGTGATCTGGGGCCAACCGGACAATCCGTGCCGTTGCGACTGGCAGGCGCGTTACATGCGCTGCATCTGCAAGGGCATCCGCTGACTGCGCAAGTTTACCCCCCACAAAAGGCCAGTGATGCGGCGCTATGGGCGGCAGTCAGTGATCTGCTGATTGAACAGGCTGCTGCGATCAATCACTGGCTCGATTCTGCGCCGCAAACCAACGAGGTGCGACGCTCTGCGGTGCTGATCGCCTTAGGTCACTGGCTTGCGGATCGCTACGGTTTACCGTTTCGGTGCAGCGAACTGGGCGCAAGCGCCGGCCTGAACCTGCAGTGGGATGATTATGCGCTGGCGATTGGCGACCAAACGTTCGGGCCGGCCACCCCTGCCCTGACGCTGACGCCTGATTGGACAGGCGCGTTGCCACCGGCCACACGGCCCGCTGTTGTTGTCCGCGCTGGTGTGGATCTGAACCCGCTCGACCCTGCCCGCGACGCACAGCGGCTGCAAGCCTACCTTTGGCCCGACCAACCAAACAGGCTGGCCCTGACCAAAGCCGCGCTGCAATTGGCCCGCACGCCAGTTGCAAAGGGCGACGCGATCGATTGGTTAGCGGGTCAGCTAAGTCACAAAGCAGGTCAGCTTCACCTGATATACACGACCATCGCGTGGCAGTATTTCCCGCAGGACCGCAAGGATGCGGGCCTGGCCGTGATCACTGCCGCAGGCGATAGGGCCCGCGACGATGCGCCTCTTGCATGGTTCGGCATGGAACCCGATGGTCAGGCCGAAGGTGCCGCGCTGACATTGCGCCTGTGGCCGGGCGATCTGTCTTTTGTTATGGGACGCGCAGATTTTCATGGGCGTTGGGTGCATTGGTCGCCCGCGCTGACAGAAAAGAAAGACTAGACCAAATGGAAAAAGACCCGTCGTTCAACGTTCTTGGCAGCCAGCTTGCCACCTGTTCCACCGCCCCGATGACGGGGTTTTTCCGCAATGGGGCCTGCGACACCTGCGCCGCCGACAACGGTAGCCACACGGTTTGTGCGGTGATGACAGATGAATTTCTGGCCTTTTCCAAATATGTCGGCAACGACCTGTCGACACCGCGCCCCGAATTCGGCTTTGCCGGGTTAAAGGCGGGCGACGGCTGGTGCCTGTGCGCAGGGCGCTTCCTGCAAGCGCATGAAGAAGGCTGCGCACCGCGCGTCAACCTTTACGCAACGCATGTGCGCGCGCTGGAAATCGTGTCGATCGAGGTGCTGCGCGAACATGCGCTGCCTCTTGATTAAGGCAGCGCTGCTAGCGGGTATCGCCTAGAACAGTTTTGACGGCAGCCACAAGACCAGCGCCGGAAAGATGAACAGCAGCGCCAGGCCGACCACCTGCAAAAGCACGAAAGGTATCGCGCCCCGATAGATCATCGCGGTGGTGACGCTATTGGGTGCCACCCCGCGCAGGTAGAATAGCGAAAACCCGAAAGGCGGCGTCAGGAAACTGGTTTGCAGGTTGACGCCGATCATCACGCCCAGCCAGACCGGATCGACACCCAATAGCAGCAATGTCGGTGCCGTAATCGGGAGAACGATGAAAATGATCTCGAACGTGTCAAGAATGAAGCCAAGCACGAACATGATCAACATGACCGTGATCATCGCACCCGTGGCACCACCAGGCATCGAGGTCAGGAATTCGCGCACCAGATTGTCACCGCCCATCTGCCGGAACACGATGGCAAAGATCGACGCGCCAAACAGGATGACGAAGATCATGGATGTCACGACAGCCGTGCGCCGCGCTACATCGGTAAACACCGTCAGCGACAACCGCCAGCGTGCTGCGGCAAGGATCGTGGCACCAACAGCGCCGACAGATGCCGCCTCGGTCGGGGTGGCGATACCGCCCAGAATTGACCCTAGCACTGCAAAGATCAGTAGCAGGGGTGGCACGAATGCTGTGCCGATCTCTTTCCAGAGATCCTTTTTCTCTTCCGCAGGCACAGGGGTCGCAGGGCAGCTTGTCGGGTCAAAAATCGCCTTGTAGACGATAAACAGGATATAAAGCCCGACCAGCAACAGCCCCGGAATAATTGCACCTGCGAACAGGTCGCCCACCGACACCGTCTTGGGTGAAAAGTTTCCAAGGCTCATCTGCACCTGGCTGTTCATGCCTGCAATCATATCGCCCATGAAGATCAGCACCGTCGACGGTGGAATGATCTGGCCTAAGGTGCCACTGGCGCAGATCGCACCGCAGGCAAGTTTCGGATCATACCCCGCCCGCAACATCGCGGGCAAAGAAATCATACCCATCGTCACGACCGTCGCGCCGACAACGCCTGTCGATGCTGCCAGCAGTGCGCCCACCAGAATGACCGAAATCCCCAGACCGCCGCGCATATTGCCGAACAGCTTGCCCATCGTCATCAGCAATTGCTCTGCGATGTTGCTGCGTTGCAGCATGACGCCCATGAAGATGAACAAGGGCACCGCGACCAGCACTTCGTTGATCATATAGCCGGTGTAACGTCCGGCGACCGCCCGCAGGTTCGACATGTCGAACACTTCGAAATAAAGCCCCAGATAGGCAAAGATGATGGACGTGCCCGCCAAAGTAAACGCCACGGGAAAACCGATCAGCAGAAACCCGATGACGCCGAAAAACATGGTTGCGGCAAAGATTTCGCCAAGAAGTACAGGATCCATCCTAGATGTGCTCCGAATTATAGAGGTCGTAACTGTATTCTGGCGGAATCAGGTCTTCGCGCCCCGCGATCACAAGGATCGACCGGATCGCCATGGAAATGCCCTGAATCGCGATCACGACAGCAAAGACAAGGATGAAAGCTTTCAGCACATAAAGCCCCGGCATCCCGCCCGGATTTGACGATGCTTCGCGCAGCCCGACGGACCGTTCCACAAAGATGTAGGACGACACCCAGACGGTATAGGTAAACGGCAGCAAAAACAGGCATACACCCAGCAGATCAAGCCACGCCTTGCGCAGCGCGGATGCAGGCCGGAAAAAGATATCAACACGCACATGGTCGTTCCGGTACAGCGCGTAACCCGCGACGGCGGTGAACATCACCCCGTTCATCCAAGGGTACAGGTCCTGCATCCATAACCGCGTGTTGCCGAATGCATAGCGTTCGACCACGACCCAGAAGCACACTAAAACGATACCGACCGACAACCACATGAAAATGTTGCCGATGACGCGATTGATCAGGTTGATCAGGTTCATGATGCTGGCAAGCGCGGTCACTGGCGTCTCCGATGTGATGGGATATCAAAATGCCGGCCCCGGGTGGTCCGGGGCCGGATAGGTTTTGATGACATTCCGTGAAAAGACACGGCCGCAGGGATTAACCCAGATCGGAAATGTCGAAGTACTTTTCGCGGGCGATGGCAAAAGTCAGGTCTGTCTGTTCTGTGCGGGTGCGCAGAAGATTCAGGTTCTGGACAAAGCTTTCGGCGGTTTTCTTGGTCAGCGCATCGTTGCTGTCAAGAATTTCGATCAACACTTCACGCGATGCTGCGGCACCGGCTTCCAGAATTGATTCCGGCCAGTCTTTGTGCGCGGTCACACCGTGGTTGTCGACCATGTCGGCCAGCGCAATCGGGTCGTTTGCATAGAATTCCGACGGCACCTGATCGTATTCCGCTTGGCATGCATCGCGCACGATCTGTTGCAGGTTGGCAGGCAGCGCCTGATATTTGGCTTTGTCGACGACAACCTCGGTGGCAAGGCCCGGCTCGATGAACGAACTGGTGTAGTAATGCTTGCGCACCTGATGGAAACCCAGCGCCCTGTCGTTATAGGGGCCAACAAATTCCGCCGCATCAAGCGCACCGGACTGCAGGGCTGCAAAGATTTCGCCGCCCGCAAGGTTGGTGACCGATGCACCCATTTTCTGCCAGACCTGACCACCCAGACCCGGTGTGCGGAAACGCATACCCTGAATGTCTTCGATGCCTGTCAGTTCATTGGCGAACCAGCCGCCTGCCTGTGTGCCGGTATCGCCGGACAGGAACCCTTGCAGACCGAACTGGTCGTAAATCTCGTCCCAGATTTCCTGCCCGCCCAGATAACGCACCCAAGCCGCCAATTCCCGCGATGTCATGCCGAAAGGCACACCGGTGAAGAACGACAGGCCGACCGATTTGTTCTGCCAGTAATAGGCGGCACCATGGCTCATCTCGGCGGAACCGTCGATGACGGCGTCCAGTGACTGCAGCGCAGGCACGACTTCGCCCGCAGCGAAAACCTCGACCGTCAGCGCGCCGTCAGAAGCGGCGGTGATCCGGTCGGCCACACGCTGTGCGCCGGTCCCGAGGCCGGGAAAATTGCGTGGCCATGTCGTTACCATGCGCCATGTGATGCGCCCCTGTGCCACCGCTGGCGCAGCCAAAGTCGTCGCTGCCGCAGCCGAGCCGCCAATTGCAGACGTTCTTAAAAATGAACGACGGTCCATGTAGTCCTCCCAAGTTGTTATTATAGGCCTTGCTGGCCAGTGGCCGTGCTTAGACCACAAAACACGCACCCAAGAAACAGTTTTACACGATTGTTTTCGACTTTTTAAACCGCAACTGCAGCTTGTTGCGAAATAATGTTGCCACGAATGCCAGCCATCCTTTCCGGATCAACCTTAGTGATGCCACGTTAGCGATCCGGGCCTTGTTGCTTGCTGGAAATTCCGGCAGCGTCGGCAAAAGCACGACCGCGTGCTGCCGCTTAACGCGACCGGAAAGGCCAGTCATGCACGCCCTGTTTTTTGAAATGCGCCCTTTGCCCGGGCATCTTGACCACTACTTTGCCCATGTCGACCGGCTGCGCCCGGTGTTGGCACAGCACAAGGGGCTGGCGTTCCTTGACAGATATCTGTCGCTGACTGACCCCGACCTGTTGCTGTCGCACCAGCTATGGGACAGCGAGGAGGCAATCATCGGCTGGCGCGCTGACAGCGATCACCGCGCGTCGCAGACCGCAGGGCGCAAGGTCCATTTCGCGGATTACAGAATTCGTGTTGGTGCAAGGGTCGTGCATTGGCAGGCTGACACATCCACCGCCACCAATGACATGATCGCCGCGACCGATGCGGCCCATGTGCTGGCGCTTTATGGCACAGAACCGATGACGTCTGACGGGTTGAAGGCGTTTCAAAGCGTCAACCACAAAGGCCAGTTCATTTCACTGGCGACTTATGCAGGGCTCGCCCCCGCGCAAGACGCATTGTCCGGCTATCTTGCCACGCAAGGTCTGCAAAAGGCAGCCGTTTACAGCCTGCGACGGGATTATGGACAGTTCGACAGGACGCAGGCCCCCGCCCATTGATTGACCGCCCGCGCAATTTTTGTCGCAAATATGCCTGCGATCCGGAACCTCTTGGCAAGTTTCACGTTCAAGTGATGTCGGCAAACGCATTCTGCCGGACGGTATTTTCACGGGAGAAGCAGCATGGCACAGAACGCACCAAAAGAAACGCGGTATCGCAATATCGGTATCGCAGTCGCAAGTTTTGCGCTGCTGGGCTGGCTTTTGATGCTTTATTTCGTGTCCGTCTCTGCCAGCACTCAAAGCGATCTGGACCGCCAAATCGCCCTGCACGGCACCGCTGAAGAGATCGAGGCGCGCATCGCCACCCTGACCACGCAGGCGGATGAAGCCACTGTCACCCGTGATGCGAATGCCTCTGAACTGGACGCCGTGTCACAGCGCCTGCAAGACGCACAAACCGAGGTCGCAAGCTTGGATGAAGAAGCCGAGGCATTGCGTCAGGAACGCCAAACGCTGGAAACCGAACTGGTGACAGGCAGAGAAGAGCTTGCACAGATCGAAACCGGCCTGTCCGAAGCGCAGGACGCAGTCGCCACGACTAGCCAAGAATTGTCCGACGTCGGTGAACGCCTGCAGGACGCCCGCCAGCAAGAGGCCGAACTGCAATCGGGCATCGCCGCATTAACTGCCGAAGTTGCCGAACTGACCGAGGAAGCCGCAGACGCCGAGAACCGCGTCCAGACGGCACGCGACGCAGAAGCGTCGCTGGAACAAAGCCTTCTTGCCGCGCGTGAGGAACAACAAGAGATCGAGGCAACCCGCGAAACGCTGCAGGAATCCGTCGATGCGCTGTCGCAGCGCCGCGAAGAATTGGCCGCTGACACGCTGGCTGCCGAACAGCAGATGAAAGGCCTGCAGGATATGACAAGCGAATTGACACGGATGCTTGCCGATCGCAGCGAACAGCTGGCCGTCCTTGAAGACCGGATCGCGGGTTTGCAGGATGAGGCAGGCGCACGCGTTCGTGCCGATGCGTCCAGCATCGTGCTGGACGTGCCCTATATGCACCGCACAACCAGTGCCACATTCGCCAGCGACGGCACGTTTGAAATGCGCAATATGTTGAATGACGACAGCATCAACGGCCATTTCGACCTGTCAGAAGATGCGATCACGCTTAGCGATGTTGAAGGCGACATGGGCGACACCGCATTCCCGATGACCTGCGCAGTGTCGATTGACGACGCAGGCTTTACACTGGAAGACGCAGACGGGACTTGCGGCCCGCTGGACGGTGCTTCATTCACGCTAACTGATCGGTAATTCTGCCGCATCGGGTCGCGCAGGTCCAAACGGCGGACCAGCACGACCATGCGGCGGCAACAGGCCGGTGTTTTAGGCCTTCATGTCAAAGCCAAGGTGCTTGGCGACGGTAAAGATATCCTTGTCGCCACGCCCGCACATATTCATCACCAGCAGGTGATCGGCAGGCAGATCGGGTGCGATTTTCATGACATGCGCCAAGGCGTGCGACGGCTCCAACGCAGGAATGATGCCTTCGAGTGCACAGCAAAGCTGGAACGCCTCTAACGCCTCTACATCGGTGATCGAGACGTATTTGGCCCGCCCGATATCGTGCAGCCACGCATGTTCCGGCCCGATACCGGGATAATCCAGACCGGCAGAGATCGAGAAACCTTCCAGAATTTGCCCGACATCATCCTGCAACAGATAGGTACGGTTGCCGTGCAACACGCCGGGGCGACCACCTGTCAGCGATGCGCAATGTTCCATCTTTTCATTGACGCCTTTGCCACCGGCCTCGACGCCGATGATGTTGACGTCTTTATCGTCAAGGAACGGATAAAACAGGCCCATAGCATTCGACCCGCCACCGATCGCAGCGATCAATGTGTCGGGCAGACGGCCTTCGGCCTCTTGCATCTGGGTTTTGGTTTCCTGCCCGATGATTGCCTGAAAATCGCGGACCATCGCGGGGTATGGGTGCGGACCCGCCACCGTGCCGATGCAATAAAACGTGTCGCGCACATTGGTCACCCAGTCGCGCAGGGCGTCGTTCATCGCGTCTTTCAGCGTGCCACGGCCCGACGTCACAGGCACAACCTCTGCCCCTAGCAGACGCATCCGGAACACATTGGGGGCCTGACGTTCGACATCATGCGCGCCCATGTAGACGACGCATTTCAGACCGAACTTGGCGCAAACTGTCGCTGTCGCCACACCGTGCTGGCCTGCGCCGGTTTCGGCGATAATCCGGTTTTTCCCCATGCGGCGGGCCAGAATGATCTGACCCAGCACATTGTTGATCTTATGCGCGCCGGTGTGGTTCAGCTCGTCACGCTTCATATAGATCTTGGCGCCGCCCAGATGGGCTGTCAGCCGTTCGGCATGATAAAGCGGGCTGGGGCGGCCCACATAATGCGTCCACAGATCATGCATTTCCGCCCAGAAGGTTTCATCCGTCTTGGCGTGTTCATATTGCTCTTCGAGTTCCAATATCAGCGGCATCAGGGTTTCAGACACGAAACGCCCGCCGAACTGACCAAAGCGGCCCTTTTCATCGGGGCCGGTCATAAAGCTATTGAATAGATCGTTTGCCATCGGGATACCTGCTGTTTGCACTTGCCACAGACCTAACGCCCTTGGCGGGCATCGTAAACGCCTAACGCACCGCTGCGCAAAACGCCGCAATCAAGGCGGCATCTTTCACACCGGGTGCCGATTCCACGCCAGAGGACACATCAACCTGCCGCGCACCAGTCAATCCAACCGCCTGCGCCACGTTCAGCGGCGTCAAGCCACCGGCCAGCATCCACGGCACAGACCACCGGCGGCCCGCAATCAGGCGCCAGTCAAACGCCAGACCGTTGCCACCGGGCAGATCGGCATCTTTGGGCGGTTTGGCATCGACAAGCAATTGGTCGGCCACCTGCGCATAGGTATCAAGTGCGGCCAGATCATCCGGCCCTGCCACACCAACAGCCTTCATCACGGGCAGGCCGTAGCGGGCTTTGACGGCTGTCACGCGTTGTGGTGATTCCAACCCGTGCAATTGCAAGATATCAACCGGCACCTGCGCCAGCAGCGCATCAAGGGCGGCATCATCGGCATTCACGACCAAAGCAACCTTGGCAATGCCAGCAGGAACAGACGCCGCAAGGTCGGCGGCCTGCGCCAGCGTCACATGGCGCGGCGACTTTTCAAAAAACACCAGCCCGACATACGACGCCCCTGCAGCAACAGCCGCATCCAGACCGGCCGCATCACGCAGCCCGCAAATCTTGACCCTTGTGTCAGATGGCATCAGCGGTTGTTTTCAAGCAAGGCCAGCACGTCATCTTCGGATTTCGCCCCAACAGAGGCGACGCGCAATTCCTGCAATTCGCGGCGCAGGTTGTCCACCTCGCGCGATTTTGCACGGGCGTTGGCACGGATGCGGTATTCACGCACCCATTCCCACAGAAAACCGATCGCCAGACCGGCGCCCACGCCGATAAAGATCACGACGAACAATGGCAGCGTCACATCCGGCGAAATACCCAACAGATTGCTAAGCCATTCCGGCATCGCGCGGACGGTCACAGGGTCGCGGTTGGCCAGCCCGATCAAGATCAGGCAAAGTGCGACGATGGCCCAAAAGGCGTAACGAATAGTCTTCATAAGACCCTCTTAATTGCCGTTCAGCCGGTCGCGCAAAAGCTTTCCGGTCTTGAAGAACGGCACATGTTTTTCATCAACTTCAACCGCTTCACCCGTCCGGGGGTTGCGGCCAAGACGTGGGTCACGCTTTTTCACGGAAAACGCACCAAAGCCACGCAATTCTACGCGATTGCCTTGCGCCATCGCATCGGTGATCTGGTCAAAGATCGTATTGACGATCCTTTCGACATCCCGCTGATAAAGATGCGGATTTTCGTCAGCAATTTTCTGGATCAGTTCCGAGCGGATCATGGCAGTACCCTTTGGTTTGGCAGCACGCGCGCAGACGCGATAGGCGAAACTATAGGAACAAAGACCGCTTTCGGAAAGCACGGCTTTGCCCTCATTAGCGGTTTTTTCGGGCCAAAGCGTCTGAATTTACAGGAAAGTTTGGCGGCAATCCGCCAGACCTTCGCTGCATCGCCACTGCTGCATCGCAGCATTGGCTATTTGATTCGCGCGCCCTGCCCAACAAAAAGCCCCGCTGCAATCACTTGCAGCGGGGCTGATCTTGTCAGTCAGGCCGGGTTTAGTCGCGCTTGAGCGCGGCACCCAGAATGTCGCCAAGGGACGCACCGGAATCCGAAGACCCGAATTGTTCCACAGCTTCTTTTTCTTCCGCGATTTCGCGTGCCTTG
>PUNR01000179.1 GCA_003551805.1 Loktanella sp. | reverse complement strand
CTATGACCTGCCCTATTGGACCGGCCCCGCCGCCTGTCTGCATCTGATGTCGCTGGTGTCCCCCCTCGGGCCAGATATCGCGCTGATCTATGCGCCTTTGCTGCCCTACGCGCTTTGGTCTGAAATGACCGCGCGCGGCTGGACCCTCATCCATGCGCCCGAGGATGAATTCATGGCCTCCGGCGGGCTGAACCTGAACGTGCTGACGCTGGCCCCGCGCGATCTGGTGATGGTGGATGGCTTCCCGAAAACCCGCGCCCTGATGGAACAGGCCGGATGCCGCGTGCAAGTGTTTGCCGGCGACGCACTTTGCATCGCTTGCGAAGGTGGCCCCACCTGCCTGACCCGTCCGGTCCTGCGCGCATGACCCCCCGCCGCACCTTCAAACGCGAGGGTGAAGAGGCGCGCCGTGCCGCGCTGATCGAGGCCACGCTGGATTGCATCGCCAAAGGTGGCCCGCAAGCGGCCACCGTGCGCGCCATCGCGATGCGTGCTGGCGTCACGCCGGGGCTGATCAAGCATTATTTCGACACCAAGGAAGATTTGGTCGCCAGCGCCCACGAAACCCTGATGACCCGCATGACCGAGGCGAGCGCTGCCGCCCTAGACGACCTGCCTGCCGACCCACTGGCGCGGCTAGCAGGGTTCATCACCAACGCCGTCACGCCGCCTGTGGTCGATCCGCGCGCCATGGCGCTTTGGGCCGCATCCATGCAACTGGTCCCGCGTGATGCCGCGATGCGTGCCGTGCATGAACGCACTTATCTGGCGTTCCGCGATAGGCTGGAGGCGATGATCGCCGATGCGCTGCGCGCGGCAGACAGACCCTGCGATCCGGCCACCACCCGCAGCCTTGCGATTGCGGGCAATGCCTTGCTTGACGGGCTCTGGATCGAAGCGTCCAGCCTGCCGGACCAATTCGCGACAGGCGAAATGCGCCAGATCGCCATCGGTGCCTTTGCGCGCCTTCTCGACCTCAAACTGCCGGAGTAATCATGCAATATGCCGATGTGACCAACCGCCTTGCCGGGCTGGGGTCCGACAAATGGGTGCTGAGCGCCGCCGCCAATGCCCGCATCCGTGCGGGCGAGGCGATCATCAACCTGACCATCGGGGAACCCGATGTGCCCACCCCCGACAGCCTGATCCAAAGCGCCATCGCCGCGATGGGTGCAGGGCGCACCGGCTATTCCAACGGCCGCGGTGAACCTGCGCTGCTGGCGGCCTTGTCGGACAAATACACCACCCTGACAGGCCGGCCCATCGGCATCGACCGTTTTCTGTGCCTGCCCGGCACGCAGACATCGCTGTATCTGGTCCTGCAAGCCCTGTGTGACCCCGGCTGCGAAGTGATCCTTGGCGATCCTATGTATGCGACTTACGAGGGGTTGATCCGCGCCTCTGGTGCCATGCCGGTGCCGGTCAGTCTGGATCCGGCCCACGCGTTTCGCCTGCAAGCTGCCGATATCGCAGCGGCGATCACACCCGCGACCCGCGCGATCCTGCTGAACACCCCCCATAACCCGACAGGCGCCATCCTGCGCCCTGCGGAACTTGATGCGATCTGCGCGCTGGCTGCGGAACATGACCTGTGGGTCATTTCGGACGAGGTTTATGGCAATCTGACGCATGATGGTGCTGTCTTTACATCCGCCCTATCCAATCAGGCGTTCGAGGATCGGGTGATCGTGACCGCCTCGATTTCCAAATCCCATGCTGCACCGGGGTTTCGGTCTGGCTGGGTCTGCGCCTCTGCCGATTTCTGCACGCGGGCGCTACCCTTGTCGGAAACCATGCTGTTCGGATCGCAGCCTTTCATCGCCGACATGACCGCCGCAGCGGTGGCAAGCCCCCCTGACCTTGCCACCGCCATGGCCGCGCGGATGGCGCAGCGCGCCAGTATCATCCACGCCGCACTGGACGGTTTGGCAGGTCTGCATGTCCACAAACCCGAAGCGGGGATGTTCGCCCTGCTCGACATCCGCGCCCTGAGCCATGATTCACAAGCCTTCGCGCTAGCATTGCTCGACGCCGAAGCCGTCGCCGTCATGCCCGGCGCATCCTTTGGCAAAGCCTTTGAAGGCTGGCTGCGTCTGGCGCTGAACGCCAGCGACGACGCCACCCGCGAGGCTTGCACGCGGATCAAACGCTTTGCCGACAGTTACCAGCCATGAAAACCGTCGCGCAAAGCCTTGTTGATTGGCTGCAACACATGGGGACCGAAGTGATCTTTGGCATCCCCGGTGTGCATACGATCGAATTGTATCGCGCCCTGCCGGACGCAGGCATCCGCCATGTCACGCCACGGCACGAGGCGGGGGCGGGGTTTATGGCCGATGGCTACGCCCGCGTTTCGGGGCGCTTCGGCGTGGCGCTGGTGATCACTGGACCGGGGCTGACGAATATCCTGACGCCTATGGCGCAGGCCCGCGCGGATTCTGTTCCGATGCTGGTGATTTCCGGCGTGAACCGGCGCGACAGTCTGGGCAAGGGGCTTGGCCATCTGCATGAACTGCCCGACCAGTTGGCGCTGACCAAAAT
>PUNR01000413.1 GCA_003551805.1 Loktanella sp. | reverse complement strand
GTCCCATGCCAGACTTTCCCCCCCACAGATTAGCGCCTGCAACAACGGCCTTCTTTCTGGATGTCGACGGCACCCTTGCAGAGATTGTGCCGGACCCGCAAAGCGCCCGCGTTGCCCCGCCCATGCTGGACGTCCTCGAACAGCTTCGGGTGTTGTCGGGCGGTTCGCTGGCGCTGGTGTCGGGCCGTTCCATCCACAAGATTGACCAGATTTTATCGCCCTTGCGCCTGCCTGCGGTGGGCGTTCACGGGCTTGAACGTCGCTTGGCGGACGGGCGGGTCAGGCGGGCTGATTACAGCCAAAGCAGCTATGACGCATTGGTGGCTTTGGTGACGGATTTTGCGCAGCGCCATACCGGATTGCAGGCAGAACCCAAGCCCGGGGCGGTTGCGCTGCATTATCGTAAACGGCCTGATCTGGCAGAAATTTGCCTGACGTTCATGCAAGAACAGGCGGCCGCAGACCAACAGTTGGCCCTGCTGAAAGGCAAGATGGTCCTTGAACTGATCCTTGGGCGGCAGACCAAAGGCGTTGCGGTCGCAAGTCTGATGCAAGTGCCGCCCTATGCCGGTCGGAAACCTTTGTTTGCCGGTGATGATGTCACCGACGAGGCGGCGTTCGACTATGTGAACCAGCAGGGGGGAATTTCCGTCAAAATCGGGCATGGCGCCACCTGTGCGCGCTATCATCTGCACAATCCCGAGGCACTAAGACGCTATCTGAAGACGATTTTGGATTGATCGTCAGCGGGTTGGAACATCTGCAACCTTTGCCGGTTCGAACAGGTCGTAACTCAACAACAGGCCCCATCCGCATGACAGTCCGACCCACACCCCCGCGTATTCCCATCGGCACCGACGCATGGCCCGACGAAAAAGGCCTGCCTTCATTATCGTCCGGCACGGGTCGGAACCGGCTTGTCGTTGTTTCAAACCGTGTGGCGGATCTAAGCGCCTCTGAACAATCGGGGGGGCTGGCGGTCGGGTTGTCGGATGCTATTCAAGAAAAAGGCGGCATATGGTTCGGATGGGATGGCAACCGCGACGGCAAGACCGGCGGGCCGATGCAGATACGTGACCACGGGTCTGTCACGACTGTGGGGATCCCGATTTCGCCTCAGGATTTCACGGAATACTATTCCGACTATGCCAACGGGCTGTTGTGGCCGCTGTTTCACTACCGGCTGGACCTTGTCCATATCAGTGCGACCGCCTTTGACGGCTATATGCGCGTGAACGAGGCTTTTGCCCGCCAGTTGCGGCCGCTACTGAAACCGGATGATGTGATCTGGATACATGATTATCATCTGATCCCGCTTGCAGGCATCCTGCGCCGGTTGGGGTGCCGCCAGATGATCGGGTTTTTTCTGCATATCCCGTTCCCGCCACCAGAGCTGTTGTCGGCAACGCCGGATCACGAGGCGCTGGTGAACGGCCTGCTGGAGTATGATCTGCTGGGGTTTCAGACCCATACCGATGTGAACAACCTCAAATCCTATCTTGCGGCGCATAAAGCGGATGTTGTGGTCAAAGGGGATGACGTCACATCCGGTGAACGGCGGCTGCGGATCGGGCGTTTTCCCATCGGCATCGACGCCGCTGACTTTGCCCGACTGTCGCGCACAAATAGCCCTGATGCGGTGCTGGCGCAAACGCAGGTCGGATCGCCTGCCTTGCAGCGGATTATCGGGGTTGACCGGCTGGATTATTCCAAGGGCCTGCCGGAACGGTTCAAAGCCTTTGACGAACTTTTGCTGGCGCATCCCGAGCTTGCCAAGCAGGTCAATTTTGTGCAGATCGCTCCGCCATCGCGTGGCGAGGTGGATGCCTATGCCGAAATCCGTGCCGAGCTTGAACAGCTTGCGGGGGCGATCAACGGACGTTTGGCCGATATCGACTGGACGCCGCTGCAATATATCTGCCGGCCCCTGCCGCGTGACGTGATTGCGCCGTTGATGCGGCACAGCAATATCGGTTTTGTGACGCCGCTGCGCGACGGCATGAACCTTGTTGCGAAAGAATATGTCGCGGCACAGGACCCTGATGATCCGGGTGTGCTGATCCTGTCGCAATTCGCCGGTGCCGCCGAGGAAATGCAAGAGGCGCTGATCGTCAACCCATATGACGTGGATGACATGGCAAAGCAGCTTTATCGCGGGCTGACGATGCCGCTGGAAGAACGGCGCGCCCGTCATGCTGCATTGCGGTCGCATGTCGTTTTGCACAGCGCAAAGGATTGGGCCGCGGCTTTCCTGTCGGACCTGAACGGCAAGGTCTGACCGCTGCTGGCAAGGCAATGCCCCGTGGTCTGGAACAACAGGGCTTGGGCCAATGTTGACCACTTATATTCACCTAAAACAGGATAGAAATCTTATGATCGATACTCCGAAAAACAACGAAGACGTGCCACCGACCATCTCGGAAGGGAACAAACACTTGCGGCATGAAGACGATGACGCAATTGACCAGCGCCAGCAACAGACCGATCCGGAAGGCAAGCACCGTGCCGATCCGAACCCCGAAGGGGGTGGCGCGATGAAACAG
>PUNR01000208.1 GCA_003551805.1 Loktanella sp. | reverse complement strand
GATCAGCAGCTGTAATACATCTTGTATTCGATCGGGTGCGGTGTGTGTTCGTAGGCGTAAACCTCTTCCCAGCGCAGCGCCATGTAGCCTTCCAGCTGGGATTTGGTGAACACGTCACCGGCCAGCAGGAATTCGTGATCGGCTTCCAGCGATTCCAGCGCTTCGCGCAGGCTGCCGCAGACAGTCGGGATCGATGCCAGTTCTTCGGGTGGCAGATCGTAAAGATCCTTGTCCGAAGACGGGCCCGGGTCGATCTTGTTCTTGATCCCGTCGATGCCGGCCATCAGCAATGCTGCAAAGCACAGATAAGGGTTGGCGGCCGGATCGGGGAAACGAGCCTCGACGCGCTTTGCCTTGGGGGATTCGGCCCATGGGATCCGCACGCAACCCGACCGGTTGCGGGCGGAATAGGCGCGCAGCACGGGGGCCTCAAAGCCCGGGATCAGGCGCTTGTAGCTGTTGGTCGTCGGGTTGGTGATCGCGTTCAGCGCCTTGGCGTGTTTCAGGATACCGCCGATGAAATACAGGGCTTCCTGCGACAGATCAGCATATTTATCGCCCGAGAACAAAGGCTTGCCGTCTTTCCAGATCGACATGTTCACGTGCATGCCGGTGCCGTTGTCGCCTGCAATCGGCTTGGGCATGAAAGTTGCCGATTTGCCGTAAGCCTGGGCTACGTTGTGGATGACGTATTTGTATTTCTGGATCTCGTCCGCCTGATGGGTCAGCGTGCCGAAAATCAGGCCCAGTTCGTGCTGGCAAGACGCCACTTCGTGGTGGTGCTTGTCGACCTTCATGCCCATCCGCTTCATGGTGGACAGCATTTCGGAACGCATTTCCTGCGCATCGTCGATCGGGTTTACAGGGAAATAGCCGCCCTTGATCCCGGGACGGTGGCCGGTGTTGCCCATTTCATATTCGGTGTCGGTGTTCCACGCGCCATCCAGCGCATCGACCTGAAACGACACTTTGTTCATCGACACGCTGTAGCGCACGTCGTCAAACACGAAAAATTCAGCTTCCGGCCCGAAATAGGCGGTATCGCCGACGCCGGAGGATTTGAGGTATTCTTCGGCCTTCACGGCAGTGCCGCGCGGGTCGCGGTCATAGGGTTCCATCGTGTCTGGTTCGACCACGTTGCAATGCACGCAAAGCGTTTTTTCGGCATAGAACGGATCGATATAGGCGCTGGACGCATCGGGCATCAGTTTCATGTCGGATTGGTCGATGGATTTCCAGCCCGCGATCGAGGACCCGTCGAACATGAAGCCTTCTTCGAGGAAATCTTCGTCAACGAGATCGGCAACAACGGTGACGTGTTGCAATTTGCCGCGCGGGTCGGTGAAGCGGATATCGACGTAATCGACCTCTTCATCCTTCATAAGTTTCAGAACAGCTTTGTTGTCCATAAGGGCACCTTTCGTTAGCATCTCTGGTTGCCTTGCAATGCCCGGTCGGGCGGCGGCAAGGGGTGTTAAAGGGCTTCGTCGCCAGATTCGCCAGTGCGGATCCGGATTGCCTGTTCGACAGACGAAACAAAAATCTTGCCGTCACCGATCTTGTCGGTTTTAGCGGCGGAAATGATCGCCTCGATCGCGCCATCGACCTGATCGTCGGGCAGCACAACCTCGATCTTCACCTTGGGCAGAAAATCGACAACGTATTCCGCGCCACGATAGAGTTCTGTATGGCCCTTTTGGCGTCCAAATCCTTTGACTTCGACAACAGAAAGGCCCTGCACGCCCATTTCCTGAAGCGCTTCTTTGACTTCGTCCAGCTTGAATGGCTTGATGATCGCTTCAATCTTTTTCATGGCACTGCGACTCCGCATATTTCGTTCATCGACGTGAGACCATTTCTGTTGCACCGGGACAATTCGTGGCAAAGTCTTCGGGTAGAATGGTTGGCCGAAACCATAGGTGTTGCTTAAAGAATGTGCAACTAGGCTGCAAAATGGGCGGAATGAAAACACAAGGCGGGATTTGGATGACGAAATTGCTGACAGCCGCCCAAATGCGCGCCGCTGAACAGGCGGCAATGGCGCAGGGCGGTGTGACCGGGCTGGACCTGATGGAGCGTGCAGGACGCGGGGTGGTTGCGGCTTGTTTTGCGCATTGGCCCGAGATCGCCCTAAGCGGGGATCAGCCCCCGCACACGCCATCCAGCGGGGGCCAGCCCCCGCCCCCCCGGGATATTTCTGCTCGGACGATGAACAGGCGGGCGGTGATCTTGTGCGGACCGGGGAATAATGGCGGCGACGGGTTTGTCGTGGCGCGGCTGTTGCACGAGGCGGGCTGGCAGGTTGATGTTTTGGCGCTGGAGATTGCAGACAGCCCTGATGCGCAGGTGAATGCAGATCGCTGGCGGGGTTTGGGGCCTGTGCAGGCGCTGACGGCTGCGGCGCTGCGGGATCATGCGGGGGCGGATCTTTATGTGGATGCGCTGTTCGGTACCGGATTGTCGCGGTCTTTGGGCGGTGCCATTGGTGATGTGCTGGCCTGTCTGGTGCAGATGCAGGTGCAAAGGCTGGTGGCTGTCGATAT
>PUNR01000124.1 GCA_003551805.1 Loktanella sp. | reverse complement strand
GGAGGCGTCCCGGAGGGACCCATGCGCTTCCTGATCAGCGCCCCCGCCTCTGGCAGCGGCAAAACCACGGTCACACTGGGTCTTTTGCGCGCGATCAGACGGACTGAGCCCATCCGCAGCGCCAAATCCGGCCCTGATTACATTGACCCCGCTTTTCACGCCGCAGCAACCAGCCTGCCTTGCGTCAACCTCGACGCATGGGCAATGACGCCCGAACGGATCAGGGCGCTGGCTGCAGGGGCAAAATCCCTGATCGTAGAAGGTGCTATGGGCCTTTTCGACGGCGCCCCCCCGGCCGGGCGCGGTTCCAGCGCTGATCTGGCGCACATTCTGAACCTGCCCGTGGTGCTTGTGATCGACGCAGGGCGCATGGCGGGGTCTGTCGGTGCGCTGGCACAAGGGTTCATGCGCTACGACCCACGGATCCATGTTGCAGGCGTGATCCTCAACAATGTAGGTTCGGTGCGGCACGAGGCGATGTTGCGCGCGGCCTTGGCTGATGTGACAATCTTTGGCAGCATTCCCCGCAGCCCCGCATTACACACCGGCGCACGGCATCTTGGCCTGGTGCAGGCGCAGGAACGCCCAGATCTGGACGCCTTCCTTGATCGTGCCGCCGACCTGATGGCGCAGCATTTGGACCTTGCTGCACTGCACAACCTAGACGCACCCCGGCCTTGCGCCGGGGTCTCGTCCCGCATGGCCCCGCCTGCGCAACGGATCGCCATCGCAAGGGATGCGGCTTTCGCCTTTGCCTATCCGCATCTGCTCGACGACTGGCGCGCAGGCGGGGCAGAGTTGCAGTTTTTCTCGCCTCTCGCTGATGATCCGGTGCCTGACACCGATCTTGTCTATCTTCCGGGTGGCTATCCCGAACTGCACGCTGGCAGGCTGGCGGCCAATCAGCGTTTCATGACCAGCCTGCGTCAATCCAAAGCGCCAATCTTTGGCGAATGCGGCGGCTATATGGTGCTTGGTGACGGCCTGATCGATGCAGACGGACAACGCCACGCAATGGCGGGGCTGCTGCAGCTTGAGACCAGCTTTGCCCAGCGCAAGCTGCATCTGGGGTATCGGCATCTGCATGCGACCACCGGTCCCTTTGCCGGTCACTGGACAGGGCACGAGTTTCATTATGCCACCACGCAAAAAGCGACAGGCACGCCCCTTTTCACCGCCACAGACGCGACAGGCATCCCGCTGCCGCCCATGGGCCTGATCGCTGGCCGCGTGTCGGGATCATTCGCGCATATTATCGACGCAAGTCCCATTGCCTCTGCCGACGCTCCGGCGTAGCAATTTGCGCATGACCATGGTTGACGACAGTATCGCGAAACGCAACGTAGCCGTTCTGGTTTTGGCGCAGGCCATTCTGGGCGCGCAACTGCCGATGATGTTTGTGATCGGCGGTTTGGCCGGCAGCCAGCTGGCGACCAACCCCTGCCTTGCGACCCTGCCTATTTCGATGATCGTGTTCGGGTCGATGACGACTGCACCCTGGATCAGCCCGCTGATGCAGCGCAACGGGCGGCGGTTCGGCTTTGTGTTGGGCGCATTTGGCGGTGCAATGGGGGCGGCGGTATCGGCTTATGGTCTTTATACCGGTTCGTTCTTCATGCTGTTGGCGGGGTCTTACCTGAGCGGGATCTATATGTCCGCGCAAGGATTTTACCGCTTTGCCGCGACCGACACCGCATCCGAGGCATTCCGGCCCAAGGCGATTTCCTTCGTCATGGCGGGCGGGCTTTTGTCGGCGATCATCGGGCCGCAGTTGAACAAGCTCGCGCAAGACGCGTTTGTGGTGCCGTTTCTAGGCAGTTATCTGGCGATCATCGTGCTGAACCTTGTCGGGGTTGGGCTGTTTTTCTGGCTCAATCTGCCCAAAGGCAGCCGGTCCTTGCCACCAGTGACAAACCCGCTAAAGGCGCGCACCAAACGTGAACTGCTGCGTGATCCACGCATCATTGTCGCGATCATCTGTGGCATGGTGTCTTATGCGCTGATGAATCTGGTGATGACATCGACACCTTTGGCCGTGGTCGGGTGTGGCTTCACGACCAATAACGCCAATGACATCGTATCCTTGCATGTGATCGCGATGTTTGCGCCGTCTTTCGTCACCGGCCACCTGATCGCGCGCTTTGGCGTCGAAAAGATCATCGCCACCGGTCTGGTGATCCTTGCAATGGCAGGCGCCGTCGCCATTGCGGGCGTGGAACTGGCCAATTTCTTTATCGCCTTGTTCCTGCTGGGTGTTGGTTGGAATTTCGGCTTTATTGGCGCGACCACGATGCTGGCGGGCGCGCACCGGCCAGAGGAGCGTGGCCGCGTGCAGGGGCTGAACGACATGCTGGTGTTCGGGATGGTAACTGTTGCATCGCTGGCAGGGGGCGGTTTGTTGAATTGCGCCGGTGGCACCACGGTCGAGGGCTGGAATGCTGTCAATCTGGCGATGATCCCGTTTTTGGTATTGGCGGGGGCGTCGCTGATCTGGTTGTCGCGGCAGCGTCGGGTTGTCGCGTCGTAAGGGGCGCTGCCCCTCGGCTGCG
>PUNR01000275.1 GCA_003551805.1 Loktanella sp. | reverse complement strand
TTCACTTTTGCAACAAAATCGGTATCGCGGTAATTGAACGCGCTTTCCGCACCCAGACTGACGCAGGCGGCGCATTTTTCATCAGATCCGGCAGTTGTGAAGACACGTGCGCCAAAGGCGTGGGCAAGCTGAATGGCCGTCGTTCCTATCCCCGATGACCCGCCATGCACCAGAAAACGCTCGCCCGCCTGCAAACCGCCGCGCATGAATACGTTAGACCAGACGGTAAAAAACGTCTCGGGCAGGCAAGCCGCCTGCGCCAGCGACAAACCACGCGGCACCGGCAAGCAATGGGCCGCAGGGGTCGCCACATATTCTGCATAGCCGCCGCCGGGCAGCAGCGCACAGACCTGATCGCCAACTTTCCAGTCGGTGACACCCGCACCAATCGCCGTCACCTCGCCCGCGCATTCCAGCCCGGGCAGATCGCTGGCACCCGCCGGCGGATTGTATAATCCGGCCCGCTGCAACGCATCAGGACGGTTCACACCGGCATAGGCAACCTTGATGACGACGCCATCATGCGCAGGCTCTGGCATCGGGCGCTGCGTCAGTGCCAGCACCTCTGGCCCGCCCGCTTGCGTAATTTCTACCGCTTGCATCATGTCGGGTCGCGCCAGACGCCGGGCAGGTCGGGGTCGACATCGCGGCGCGGTGCTTTGATCCCCGCAGTCAATCGCCCCAAGGCACCGGTCAGCGGTTTCAGCAAGGCATTGTCGCGCACGCTTGCCTTGACCTTTTCGAATTGCATCACGTCATCAATCCGCCGGTCAATAAACGCATCCGTCGCCTGCCCGCCCAGCGAATCGTCACCCAGCCAGTACAACACGACCGAGGCATAGACGCCCGACAGCGTCAGCCTTTTGGTGTACCAGTTCAGATCGTCAGAAGTGTCGCCAAGCGCTGTCCAGATCGCATCTGCCGTACCCCACAACAGCTTGCTGCCATCCGCCGCCATATGCGGCAGCGCGAACAGCGCGGTGCCACGGCGCACAGCTTCTTTATCGGGGATCGCGCCGATGCGCAGGCGGATCGCATGGGCCACCTTTTCGCGAAACCGCATGCCCGACAGATCGGCGGCATCCAAGGCAGCAACCATCGCGGCATCGCCCTGCTGGTGAAAGGCAATCGCCAGATCAATGGCACCGCGCGGACACAAGGTACGGGCAAGCGCAGGATCCACCCCCGAATCGGCAATCGCCGCGTTGAACGCGGCGGGGGCCCAGCCGTCAAAGGCGACGTGCGGCACGATGGCGTCCAGCAATTGCTGTTTGACGGGGTCGATGGGGGTCTGTGACATGATGGCTGCTCCTGTCCGGTGGATACTGGACAAACTAGCCCATCTTTGCTATCTGGCCAACTCCTGCAATTTTGCAAATCCAACTTAGAGAGGTGGTGAAAACCACATGCAGGTAAGTGTTCGTGATAACAACGTCGATCAGGCGTTGCGTGCTCTGAAGAAAAAACTTCAGCGTGAAGGCGTATTTCGTGAAATGAAGCTCAAGCAGCATTTCGAAAAGCCGTCGATCCGCAAAGCCCGTGAAAAGGCCGAAGCAATCCGCCGTCAGCGCAAGCTGGCCCGGAAAAAGCTGCAACGCGAAGGCATGCTGTAAAGCATCCCCGATTGTTGAAACGATTGACCCCCGATTGCGCAAGCAGCGGGGGTTTTTTGTTGGAGCGTCGGCGATGCGCACGAGCCCTTACAATTCGACCAATTGTCAGCAAACATATGGACTGTTACCGCTTTTGCATGCCAAACCGCATTGCCCAATTTTCGCTGCTGGTCCCCGATTACGACGAAGCGCTCGCCTTTTTCGGGCGCATTGGTTTTGTTTGTCGTGAGGATACAGACCTCGGCGAAGGAAAACGCTGGGTCAGAATTGCACCGCCTGACGCCGAAACAGACATCCTGCTGGCGCGCGCCGTAGGCGAGCGTCAAGTCGCCGCGATCGGTGAACAGGGTGGCGGACGCGTCTGGCTGTTTCTTGAGACAGCAGATTTTGATGCCGACTATCAGCGGATGCGACAGGCAGGCGTGCATTTCGAAACCGAACCGCGCCATGAACCTTATGGCCGCGTCGTCGTTTGGCGCGACCCTTGGGGAAACCGTTGGGATTTGATCGAGTACTCGCGAAACGACGCCGCGACCTAAACAGGCGGACTATCGCCCCACAAACAAACCCCTCAATGCTGCTCCGGCACCAGAATTTCGCGCTTGCCCACATGGTTCGCTGAACTCACCACGCCTTCATCCTCCATCTGCTCGACCAGACGCGCGGCTTTATTATAGCCGATCGCCAGTTTGCGCTGGATATAGCTGGTGGAACATTTGCGGTCCTTGATCACAATCGCCACCGCCGTGTCATAAAGCGCGTTTTCCAGATCGGACCCGTCGCCCAGACCCAGCACCAGATCGATGCTGCTTTCCTGATCGTCAGATGGCCCTTCGACGACACCGGACATATATTCAGGCGGACCGAAGCCTTTGAGGTGGTTCACGATTTCCTCAACCTCTTCGTCGCTGACAAAGGGGCCGTGGACGCGCATGATCTTGGA
>PUNR01000116.1 GCA_003551805.1 Loktanella sp. | reverse complement strand
TGACCCTGTCGCTGACAGCCAGCCCCGCCGCATCGGTCGTCAGCACGCGCAAGCTGAAATCCGGCATGGCGGCGATCCCGTCACAGATCGCCTTGGTCGAAAAGATCGGCCCGCCCCAAAAAGTGGCAGGGTAAAAGCTGGGGCTGACGTGCAGGATCTTCATGCCGCCACCTTTTCGCGTTGTCCGATGATCCGCGCGGGGTTGCCCGCCACGATCGCCCCCGCGGGCACATCGCGCGTGACCACAGCGCCCGCACCGATCACCGCATCATCGCCGATCCGCTGGCATTGCGGCAGGATCACCGCACGCAGGCCGATCCAGACGCCGTTACCGATGGTCTTGACCATCGGTACAGGCACAGACCAAGGGTGAAGACCGTGGTCATGGGTATAGATCACAGCGCCTTCGGAAATCAGCGTATCATCCCCGATGACCAGCCCGCCTGTTGTGTCCAGATGCACATCGCGGTTGATCTGCACGCCGTCACCAATGCGCAAACCCGCCGTCCCCCCCTCGGCCGAGGCTGCGACGCCGCGCCAGACATAACACCCTGCCCCGATGGTGACGCGCACCGGATCGGCAAAGCGGATGCCGGGCTGAAACAGACTGCCCGCGCCCACCTTGCCTAATGTCGCGCGGTGCCAAAGCGTCGCAAACCACAACCCCAGACGGCGATGGATTTTGCCGGGCAGATGCAAGCCGCGCAGGATCAGGTCACGCATAGGTCAGCCTTTCACTTGGAACGCGCCGCCAACGCAGGCGTCTGATGAACAAAGCGCGGATGCCAATCACCAGCACCAGCTGCGCCAAAGCGCCCACGACATAAGCGCTAAAGGATGATTGCAGGCAGGCTTGCACGAAGGGATAAAACAGCACCGGATATACAAACGCCGCCCCCCATCGCGCAGTGCGACGGGCGTCCAGCAAAAACGCCTCGCCTTTGCGAAACGTCCAGCCCAGCGCAGGTGCCACGGCCAGCCCTGCCCAGCCGAAGTTGATGAACGCCTCGCCCGGACCGGTGACGTTGAACGCACCGCCTGTGGCGACACCCATTACCTCGCGCTTGAAATAGACACCCAGATCGATCGCAGGTTTATCGGGCCAAAGGTCGCGCGGCACCCAGCCAAAGCCCCACCAGACATAGCTTTGGCCCAACAACAACTGCGCAGGTTCGACATGGCCTGTGACCATGACTGCAACATTGATATCTAGAAAATAGGTTGATCCGACGAGCTGGCGCAGGATCACCGCGCCATCCTCGCCCAGCCGCAGCTGGGTCATGTAAGCCGACAGCAGGACGATCCCTGCCCCTGCAACGCAGCCCAAGACCACCTGACGCCAGCCCAGACGCCCACCCAAGATAGCATGGGTCGCCAGCGCATAGATGGCCAGTTCGACCAGCTCGAACCGGTCACCGGACACCAACGCAATTCCCGCCAAGGCCCCCGCCAGCGCCAGCGTCATCACCACCATCACCGCACGCGGGCGGACGATCGTTTGCGCAAGGCACAGCACGAAGGCGAATTTGGGGATCACGAACAGCGTCTTGATGCCCGCCAGCGTGGCACCGACACCATCGGCATTCACGTTGATCTGCTTGCTGCGGTTCAACGCCTCGATCACGCCGGCGTCGCCGACGCTCGCGCCGCGCGCGCGCAGGATCAGCAGCATGGTCAGGGCGGTCACGGCCAGTGCGATGCCCGCCAGCAGACCAATGTGCTGGACACCCGCCGCCACCCCGCGTGCGGCCATGACCCTTGCCGCTGCGGAACTGGTCGTGCAGGCCAGAACATAGCCCAGACAGATCAGCACCACGAAACAACCCAGATAAATCGCACCGCGCAAACCCGCCCCCGGCGCCGGATCGAACCTTGCATAAAAGGCAAGGTCAGGTGCTGCGGCATAGGCCACAACCTTGGCCAGAAAGCCCAGCGCACAAAAATACCCCAGCAGATGCAGCGGCGATACCCAGCCCACCAGCCCTTGCCGCTGCGCGATCCAGAATGGCAGCAGCGTGCACAGCGTCGCCAGCGCGATCATCATTGCATCCGCCATGCGCGCGCCCTTGTCTGCAGGGCCAAAGTATTGACGCCGGTATCGCGCCACAGGACCAGCCACAGGATTGCGGCACACAGGCTGGTGGCACCGGCATAGGCCAGCGCATTCCAAAGCGGATCAAACGGCGCAGCCAAAGCCACCGCCCCCAGATAGGCGATCACCCCCGCCAGCCGCGCCACTGCAGCCAGATGGCCATGGCCGGTCAGGGTGGCAACCGTCATGCCTTGGGCAAAGGCCAGTTGCACGATGGTCCCTGCCAGCAAAATACCCAGCACGGGGGCAGCGGTCGGCGGCAACCACCACAAGGCAGGCAAGGCGCAAACAGCAAGCCCCAACCCCGGCAGCAAGGCGATCTGCGCACCTGTGTTGCTGGCACGTTGCAGCGCAGCACGGTCCTGCGCGGCATGGGCGGCAGAAATCGGCCCCGCACTGACCCATGTCGCGACGGAAATCGGCAACGCCACAAGGTTCGCCAACCTGCGCACCAGCGCATAGACGCCGATCTG
>PUNR01000014.1 GCA_003551805.1 Loktanella sp. | reverse complement strand
TGAAATTACGCGGTCCGGTCTTTAGAAAAAACCCAGTTTGTTGGGGTTATAGCTGACCAGCATGTTCTTGGTCTGCTGGTAGTGATCCAGCATCATCTTGTGGTTTTCACGCCCGATGCCGGATTGCTTGTATCCACCAAAAGCCGCATGGGCGGGATAGGCGTGATAATTGTTCACCCAGACGCGCCCTGCTTCGACCGCGCGGCCGAAACGATAGGCGCGTGTGCCGTCGCGGGTCCAGACACCGGCACCAAGGCCGTAGATCGTGTCATTGGCAATCGCCAGCGCCTCTTCCTCGTCCTTGAAGGTCGTCACCGACACGACAGGGCCAAAGATTTCTTCTTGAAAAACCCGCATCTTGTTGTGGCCTTTCAGGATTGTAGGCTGGATGTAATAGCCCCCCGCCAGATCGCCGTTGAACCTTGCGCTGTCGCCACCGGTCAGCACCTCTGCACCTTCTTCGACACCGATGGTGAAGTAGGACATGATCTTGTCGTGCTGGGCCTTGCTCGCCTGCGCGCCGACCATCGTGGCCATATCACGCGGATCACCCTGATTGATCGCCTTCACCCGCGCGATGCAGCGCGCGATGAATTCTTCATAGATATCTTCCTGAATCAGCGCGCGGGATGGACAGGTGCAAACCTCGCCCTGATTGAAGGCGAATAGCACAAAGCCTTCGACCGCCTTGTCCAGAAAGGCATCATCCTGCGCCATGATATCGGAAAAGAAGATATTGGGAGACTTGCCGCCCAGTTCCAAGGTCACGGGGATCAGGCTGGCAGTCGCAGCCTCCATGATCTTGCGACCTGTGACGGTGGACCCGGTAAAGGCGATCTTGGCAATCCGGCCTGACCGGACCAGCGCGTCACCCGCCTCGGCGCCATAGCCGTTGACGATGTTCAGCACGCCAGCAGGCAACAGGTCTGCGATCAGTTCCATCAAGACCATGATCGCCGCAGGGGTCTGTTCTGCGGGTTTCATGACGATGCAATTGCCCGCAGCCAGCGCCGGTGCCAGTTTCCATGCCGCCATCAGGATCGAAAAATTCCAAGGAATGATCTGGCCAACCACGCCCAAAGGTTCATGGAAATGATAGGCGACCGTGTCGTGGTCGATTTCGGACATCGTCCCTTCCTGTCCGCGCAGGACACCGGCGAAATAGCGGAAATGGTCAACCGCCAGCGGAATGTCCGCCGCCATTGTCTCGCGGATCGGCTTGCCGTTGTCCCATGTTTCAGCGGTGGCGATGATGGACAGATTCTGCTCCATCCGGTCCGCGATACGCAGCAGAATGTTTGACCGTTCCCCAGCAGAGGTTTTGCCCCATGCATCCTTGGCCGCATGGGCGGCATCCAGTGCCAGCTCCACATCCGCCGCATCCGATTGCGCGATCTGGCAGACAACTTCGCCAGTGATCGGCGTGATATTGTCAAAATAGCGCCCGTTGACGGGGGCGACAAAAGCGCCCCCAATGAAATTGTCATAGCGCGATTTGAAAGGTGACACGTGTTCACCCGTAATTTGAGTCTGTTCGTTCATGATTTCCTCCACGAACCCCGATCCTCCACCGGGGCCTGTGCAGACCATGCGCGCCCTGTTTTGCCCTGTCAGCCCACCCAAAGGGGAATCCCGGCCTGACCTGTCTCAGTCCTGAGACACATTCGCACCGGTATCATTGATGCCAAGCCGTTTCATCCGCCGGTACAGCGTGGCCCGCCCGACGCCAAGGCCGCGCGCGGCCTCTGACACATTGCCGCCAGCGCGGGTCAGGGCCCGGATGACAGCGGCGCGTTCAGCCTTTTCAAAGCCGCGCAATCCATCGCCACGGCCAAAAATGTCGGTCGCAGGCAACGGCGCGATCGGGCCGGATGATGCCAGACCGAATGCCTTGCGCGCGCCACGTGTCGCCCCGATGACGATGTCGTCGCTATCCACGGCCAGCAAGGCGGCAGCATCGGTATCATCCGCATCAGCCCGCAGGATGCGCATCTGCGGATAGGCGGCGCAGAAACTGTCCGCTTCGATTTGGCGGGCGGTCTGCGATACCATCGCAGCGATCAGGCGGTTGAACGCCTCGGTCTGGTCGGATCTGGCGGATGACACATCAAGCGCGCCGACCAACTGCCCCTCGGGCCCATAGATCGGGGCGTCGATACAGCTCATCCCGGTATTGCGGGCAAGAAAATGGTCGTCGCGGTGAATAATGACACTGCGGTTTTCTGCCAGACAGGTGCCGATGCCATTGGTGCCTTCGGCAGCTTCTGACCAGTTCATACCTTCGGACAGGCCCCAGCTTTTGAAAATATCACGATCCGCATCGCAGCAGCGTTGGTCCAGCACAACGCCGTCGCGGTCACACAGCAGTACAGCACAACCCGATTGCCCAACGAGCGCGAAAAGCTGGTCCAGCTTCGGCCCCGACACTTGCAGGAATTGTTCCAACTGCTGCCGCCGCAGGCGCAGTTCGGCATCGGCAAGCCGGTCCTTGGACATCGCCTGCCCAGGATCAAGCCCGTGCATCGTCAGCGACCGCCGCCACGACGCCGCAATCGGCGATCGGGCTGGCGCGGAACTGGACCCCGAAATGGCAATCACGTGCCTGATATGGTCTGCTTGTGGTTTCATGATCCCCCCGCTGTCTAGCCTAGGGGCAATAATCGGTCAGACCAAAGCGAAAAATACGCCTAGCGTGGCACAAGATCGGCGAGATGGGCTGCAAGCCGCGCCTCATCCTCGGCGTTCCAGTCTTCGGGTGCCAGCGTTTCCGCCCATGCGGTGATATAGTGTCGCGCTACATAATCATGGCCATAACCAAGCGTGCCCAGCGCAACGGCCATATCCAGCCCGACCTGAAACAGGGTCACGACCGGTATCCAGCGCATCTGCGGCGATAAATCCGGCGCGCGCTGGCCAGCCAGCCAGTCAGGCCTGTCCCATGCCAGCGACCAGTCAAAGAAAACGATGGGGTCGCTACCGTATTGCAAGAACACAAAACGCATCGGGCCCCAATCGGCACCGAACCTTTCCAGCCCGCCAAACTGGTTCATTGTCCGGATCAGCGATCCGTTTCCAAACCTTGGCCGCCAAGCAGGGCTGCCCAGATTGCGCCGCGCCTGCACCATCTGCCAAAGCTCGCTAAGGTATGGCGACCCTGTCCAAAGCGCACCATCAATCGGATCAGCATACAGGTCCAGTAAAGGCACCGTCTCTTGCGACAAAAACGCCCCAAGGCTAAGCCCGTGTAAGTATAGGCGCGGCCTGTCATTGCGCGGCAGGGCCGACCAGTATTGATAGACAATATCGAACAGGGCCTGCGCTTCAGCGACGCCGTTTGTAGGATCAACCACAACCGACACTGGGCTTGGCAGATAGGAATATTGCACAGCGATCGTCGCCACATCGCCGCGCGTGATGTAATCAAGCGTGTCCATCCCGCCCGGATCAAGCCAGCCAGAGCCTGTGGGCATCGCCACGACCAGCACAGAACGGTCAAACCCGCCCAGCCGGATCAGTTCATCAAACGCCAGTTGCGCACGTTCTGATGGCGTTTCTCGTGCGTTCAGGCCGATGTAGATGCGAATAGGCTCTAACGCGGGACCATCCCAGAAGGCGACGATATCATCAGCATTTGGGCCGGACACAACAAAGCGTCGGCCCCATCGCCCCAAATCCTGCCATTCCAGCAGCGATGCCGGACCGCCACTGACAAATTGCGATATTGGCGGGTCCAGATCCGGCGGGATCACTGCATCTGCTAAACGGGCGCCGTTATCGATTGTCCGCAGGACACCCCGCACGGCGACACCATCAATCATCCCCCAGAACAGCGCCAGCGCCACAGCAACACCTGTCGCCTGCGCAAGACGGGGTGGCAAGAACCGGCTGGTACGCCGCTGCAAACGGCGAACGACCACCACAAACAAGCGGCCCAGTACAAGCAAACCAATGAACACCGCCGATGCGATCAGCGCGATCTGGACAGGCGCTGTCGCCTCGACCGGTGGCAGCCCCCAGACCGCCTTGATCGACGCCTGCCATTCGGCTGCTTTCCAGACCGACACCAGCATGATCCCTGCAGCAGTGACAATTGACACCTGGGAAAGCCAGACAGGCGCGGGTCTGCTTGGCGACAGACCCAACCAGCGCAAACCGGACACCACAGCCCACCAAAGCAGATATCCTATCGCCGCAACGACACCGCCTAACCCGCCTTGCAATTCAGGCGCACGCGGAACCATTGACGGGGTCACTGACAGGCCAAAAAAGACCGCCGCCACAAGCACGCCAAAAGCAGACGGCGTCACACCCCACATAACACGCGCAGATATAGAACGCGCTAGCATTCCACAGGGTCACGATCGGGGTTTGTGGTTTTCATCACGGGCATATTCACGGCTGCGGGTAAAGTTGCCGCCGCTTGTCGCAAGAATTCCCGCGTCAGCAAAGCTTTTTCTAAAAAGGCTGCAAACTTTGCGAAATTTGCCGTGCCTGTGATGCGCGAAACCGCCGCGCATCACGTTTATCGGGCGAGTGACCCTACATGTGGCGCCAATGCTCTGGCACCCATGCGTAGGCGCCGTCTTTTTCCTCGACATGGCCAATCCCGGGAAACGGCAGATGGGTACCCGCAACCGCTATCTTGTCCGCAACAACCATATCCAGTACGCGGCGGCGGGTTTCGGCGGCTTGGGCGCTGTCGGCGTCAAAGGCGATGCCGGAATCAGGGTGGCTGAATTGCAAAGCGGCCACCGCGGTGCTGTCACCCCATATAATCAACTGCTCTGCCCCGTCAGACACGCGCACCCCGCTGTGACCAGGTGTATGGCCGTGCATCGCGATCGTGGTCAAACCGCCGCCCAGATCAGCACCATCGCTGAACAATTCAACGCGCCCGGCATAAGCCGCATCAACCGCGCGCGCCAAAGCAAAGAAATCTTGCGCTGATTCAGGTGCACCAGACGCGATAGATTCATCCGTCCAGAAACTGTGGTCAATTTGGCTGACATGAAGTGACGCTTTGGGAAAAACGGCACCGCTTTCACCCATCAGACCACCGATGTGATCGGGATGCATATGGGTCAACACAATGCGCGTGACCTCTTCAACCGCGATCCCTAGCGCGCCCAAAGATGCACCCAAGCGGCCTGCCGTTGGTCCGAACGCAGCGCCCGCACCAGCATCGACCAAGGTGATCTGGTCACCATGACGAATGATATGCGTGCTGATCGCCAGCGGAATAGGCCCGCTTGCTTCAAGATAGGCGGCTTCCAGACCTTCCACGATCTGGGCTGCATCCAGATTTGTAACAAGCTCCTGATCCAGTCCGAAATAGCCGTCCAACAGCGTGGTCAGCCGCAAATCCCCGACCATGCGATCATAGAAAGTCGGCAGCGCAGCCGCGGCACCGGTTTGCGCTCGCAAAACTTGCGGGCTCGCCACCATCAACGCGGCGGTGCCGCCGGCAGCACCCATCATCAACCCACGACGGGAGAGGTTAAAAGAAGTCATCGCTTATCCTTTACACTACATGCCGGTTTGCGGCGTGATCTGTCAGGATGTTATCAATTGCCGGATGTGGCCGATGTCACGTTGTCGTCAGCCGTTTTGCAGCGGTTTGAAAAACTGCCCAAAAGCAGCTTGTTTTCATCAGCGCCACAGCATGAAAGCTGCGGCTGTGAAGCGATTTCAATGTCAGAGTGTTATACCGGTGGTGCCGCTGAAGGGACTCGAACCCCCGACCCCATCATTACGAATGACGTGCTCTACCAGCTGAGCTACAGCGGCTTACCGGTCTGCGTGATAGCACCCTGTTTCGATGCCGAAAAGTGCTATTTTGGGGTCTCGTCAGTGATGACTGCGGCCTCTGTTACATGGTCTTGGTCTTGCGGGCCGACGACCAGCGGCAGCAGCTCTGTGCCGGATGGCATTGGCATTTCGCCAAAGGGCGGGCGTTTCCAGGACAAAGTATCAAACGACCCGCAATTCTGGCAGGTCGGGCCCCAATGGGTGTGGATATGGTGGCAATTGTCGCAGATCCATTGTGGTCCGCGCGGCGCTGTCAAAGCACGCGTCAGCCAGCCTCGTACAACGGAATCGTCAGCACCTGCCCCGCGTTCGATCGCGGCCATCAGGGTCAGGCTGCGCATCGTCGGATCGGTTTCGACCAGGCCCGCTATATCACGCTTGGCCGCTGGAAAATCCTCGGCAGCGATGTGAAGTTCGGCCATCAGCATCTTGGTTTCGGGATGATCGGGTGTTGATTTGGTCAGCTTTGCAAACCGTTTGAGCCGCGCTTCAGCGGTTTCATCCGGCACGATTTCTGCGAACACCGTCGCAAGATCGGGATGCGGCTGTGCATTCCATGTCTTGGTCAGAACACGGGCGGCATAACGCGGGCTGGATTGTTCGATATAGCCACGCGCAGCCATGATCGCCGCAGGGATCAGGTCTGGTGACAAACGGTTTGCCTCGATTGCAGCTTCGCGGGCTTCGATGGTCTTGCCGTCGTCCAGAACGTCACGCGCCTCGGACAATGCCAGCACCGCGTCACGCCTACGGTGCACATCGCGCGGCAGGGTGCCGGTTTTCAGCTTGGCGCCCAATGTGTTGCGCGCGCCTTTCCAATCGGCGGTTTCGGCCTGCAATTGCAGCAAGACGTCCTGCGTTTCGGCATGATCGGGTTTCAGCGCAAATGCTTTCTGTGCCAACTTCAGCGCCAGTTCAGTCTGACCTTCGGCCAGTTTCTGTTTCAGAATACCGCGCACCCCGACAAAACGCGTACTTTCATCGGAAAGCAGCTTTTTGTAGGTGATTTCCGCCTTGCGCTTGTCACCTGTCATTTCAGCAGCCTGCGCTGTCAACAGGTTGGTCAACTGCGGTTTGCCCAGATATTTTTCCGCGCGCGCGGCCTTGGTCATTGCCAAGTGCCCCTCACCCGACGCAAGCGCCAGCATGCCTTCGGACAGGGCCTGATACCCTTTGCGTTCGCGGTTACGGTCAAAATAGCGCGAAATTGCCGTTTCATCGCCGTTCAGGAAATGGAAGGTCGCAACCAGCAGCGCCAGCAGCTTGAGCCCGATCCAGACAGCCACGACAAGCGCGACAAGGCCAAACACCATTTCCAGCGTCGTCAGCCTGAATTCAATTCCAGCGACGGCGACTGTGGCGCCACCATCGACATCGTACAACATCATTGCGCCATAGGTCAGGGCAGTGACGGCAAGGATGAAAGCGGTAATTTTAATCAGGGACCAGAGCATACAGATTGCTTTCAGTTATCACGCAAGGATGACGCAAGGGTTTCAATGGCGTCAATGGCATCGGCCCGGGTTTCCGCAAGGGCGATCCAGTCTGACATTTCAGCGCGCGCCACATCGGGCAAGGCATCCAGTTCGGCAAGCGTATCGCCCAGCATCCCGTTACGCAAAGCGGCCTGCGCACGCGACAGGATCGCGTCAACGGTGTCACCGTCACGCGGGTTGACGGACCGGACTTCGAACTGGTTGCGCAGAAACGCACCGATGCCAGAGGTTTCTTCACCCGCAACACCGGCAGCGCGGGCCGCCGTCAGCGCAGAACGGGCATAATCGGGGAAACTGTCCTGCAACGCCACCAAGGACGGCACGCCGTCCTGCACTGCCAGCAAGCTGTCCGGCACAGGTTCGCCAAGCACGTCCTGCAGATCAGTCAGCGCCGCCCCCAAAGGTGCGCCGCTTTCGACACTTGTCTGCAACCGCGCAAGGGCAGCGCGTCCAGCAGCATTCCGCGCGGCAGCGGCGGCGTTTTCTTCGATTGCCGCAGCTTCAGCGCGTGCGGAATCAAGCTCTGTCCGTGCCATATCGGATAATTCTGCCAGTTCTGCGCGCAAGGCAGATATGTCAGCCTCGAACCCTTCAGTCGCTGGGGCAGCGCCGCCGGACGCACCATCAAGTGCGGCGATCCGGTCGTTCAGATCAGCGGTCATAGCGGCAAATTCGTCCTGTAGAATGGCCAGCTGTGCGGCAAAATCTGACTGTGCGTCTGTAACAGATGTCAGATCAACCGGTTCCAGTGCCGCGACCTGCTGTTCAAGCGCATCAAGTCGCGCGTCACGGGACGACAAAACATCATCAAGATTGGTTTGGGTTTGCGGGAGATAAAAATAGGCAACGGCGAAACCTGCCGCGCCAGCGATAACGCCCCCCAGAACCAACGGCAAAAATCGACCGCCGGACTTGGAAGGTGGCGGCGCTGTTTTTTCTGGTGCGGGTTGGGAAGGTGCAGGCTTTGGCGTTTCTGCAACAGGGTCGGGTGACGCCGTTTTCTGCACAGGCGCAGGGGGTGGTGGTGCCTTTGCGTGTACTTCGGGCGGAATGATATCGGCTGTGACGTTGCCTGATTCGGTCACGACAGGCGTTTCAACGGCCTGTTTCGGGGTCTTGGCCGCGGCCCGGGGCCTTTTGGGAGGTTGTTTCGCCAATTATCGCACCTTTCCATTCGTTCAGCCGACCCGCAGCGGTTGTAGCAGGTTAACCTGCTTGTGACCCGCCCTCAAGCAAACGGTAGTTCAGATATTCCCCGCAGCAACAGCACTTAGCCGTTTCAGCGTTGCCACAACCATCGCATCCGCATCTGGCGCAGCCGCCACGCTAAGGCTTTTGACAGCTATTGCAGCGGCGGCGTTTTGGACCGCCGTGCTGATGACGATCAGATGCACAGGCGCGGAAAACGGGCTTTGTTCGCCAAGAATGGTTGCAGTGCGCGGGGAAAACAAGGGCAGGATGACGGGGTCGGTCCCGTTCAGGGCCTCGAACGCTTCATCGGTCAGGGCTTGGGAAATTTGGTCGTAGACGATCACGTCACGGCACAGGATACCGGCAGAATTGAGCCTGTCACAAATCCCGCCGCGTGTGTGGTGCCCGTGCAGATGCACAAGCGGCCCCTGCGGACGGCGGCTGATGATCCGGTCAGCCAAACGCGTTGCATCGCCCGGTCCGGCAATTGCATCAAAACCCGCATCCGCTGCCAGTTGCGCTGTCTTTTCGCCAACACACCACGCGGTCAAACCCGATGGCAAATTGGCCGAAGCCGCCGCCGAAACACCATGCGCAGAGGTAAAAATCACACCCGTGACCCCTGCCAGATCGGCAGTCACAGGCAGCGGTACGATCTGTAAAAGCGGTGACAGGATGATCCGGACAGCGCCTGCCCAACGCGCGGAAATTGTTGCGGCAAAAGCCTCGGCCTGTGGGGCGGGACGGGTCAGGATCAGAACTGGTGTCATCGGGATCCCATTGTTTGCAGGCAGGCGCAGTGTTACCTGCGTTTGACGAACACGCAACAGGATCAATGCATGGCGCGCGCGCTGACCGTTCTTGGTATCGAAAGCAGCTGTGATGATACGGCCGCCGCAGTCGTGCGCGGCCATGATGTCTTGTCGTCAATCGTCTACGGTCAAACAGCCCTCCACGCCGATTTCGGCGGCGTCGTGCCAGAAGTCGCGGCACGGGCCCATGCCGAAAAGCTGGACCATTGTATCGAAGAGGCTTTGGCGCAATCAGGCCTGAGCCTTGCCGATGTGGATGCGATTGCCGTGACCGCAGGACCAGGGCTGATCGGCGGTGTCCTATCCGGCGTGATGTGCGCCAAAGGTCTGGCCGCCGCGACCGGTTTGCCGCTGATCGGGGTCAACCATCTGGCAGGGCATGCGTTGACGCCGCGCCTGACCGATCAGGTCGCCTATCCTTATCTGATGCTGCTGGTGTCCGGCGGGCATTGCCAGTTTCTGATCGTGGCGGGGCCGGATGAATACCAGCGTCTTGGCGGTACAATCGACGATGCCCCTGGTGAGGCGTTTGACAAAACCGCCCGCATTCTGGGCCTGTCGCAACCCGGCGGGCCTGCGGTTGAAACCGCTGGAACGAACGGCAATCCCAAAGCCTTCGACCTGCCGCGCCCTTTATTGAACCAGCCGGGGTGTGACATGTCCTTTTCGGGTCTGAAAACAGCAATCCTGCGCGCCCGTGACGGAGTAATTGCCGTCAACGGCGGTCTGACGCGGCAAGATCAGGCAGACCTAAGCGCATCGTTTCAGGCCGCCATCGCGGATGTACTGGTCGAAAAGACGCGCCGTGCCTTGGCGATCTACCTTGCGCTGAACCCGTCACAGCCATGCTTTGCCATTGCCGGCGGTGTCGCAGCGAACCAAGCTATCAGATCGCGTTTGATGCAGCTTTGCGCTGGATTAGACACTGTTTTCGTTGCACCCCCGCTGGCGCTTTGCACCGATAACGCCGCAATGATTGCCTATGCTGGCGCGGAATTGCTTACCAAAGGCCAGCGCGACGACCTGACATTATCAGCCCGCCCGCGCTGGCCTTTGGACAAATCGGCCGCCCCGATGCTGGGATCAGGCAAAAAAGGGGCCAAGGCATGAACATCGGCATCATTGGCGCGGGTGCGTTCGGCACGGCCTTGGGCGTGGCTTTAGCGCTGGATGGCAAGGACGTTCAGCTTTGGGCGCGCGACCCGTCAGCGGTAACGCAGATGCAGAAAATGCGCACAAACCCGCGTCTTGCAGGGGTGATGCTACCGGAAAAAGTCAGCGTTTCAGCCAATTTAGACACTGTTTTCGGTTGCGATACCCTGCTGATTGCGATCCCTGCACAAACGCTTGCACCGTTTCTGAAAGAACACGGCACAAGACTTGGCGGCAAGGCATTGGTTGCCTGCTGTAAAGGGATAGACCTGCATCAGATGACAGGACCTGCAAGCACGATCAAAGCCATCGTGCCGGATGCGCAGGCCGCCATCCTGACCGGACCCAGCTTTGCCGCCGATATCGCAATCGGCCTTCCCACGGCGCTGACAATCGCCTGCGCCGATGACACGATCGGCGCGATGCTGCAGCAGGTCTTGTCCACGCCCACGCTGCGGCTTTATCGCACGACCGACATCATCGGAGCCGAACTTGGCGGTGCGCTCAAGAACGTTATGGCGATCGCGTCGGGTGTGACCATCGGCGCAGGTCTGGGCGACAGTGCACGCGCCGCGCTGATAAGTCGTGGCTTTGCCGAAATGCAGCGTCTGGCGGGGCACTTGGGTGCCCGCGCAGATACGTTGGCAGGGTTGTCGGGGCTTGGCGATCTGGTGCTGACCTGCACATCGGAACAATCGCGCAATTACCGCTATGGGCTGGCACTGGGTGCAGGGCAAGACTTTGACACAGGCACCACAGTCGAAGGTGCCGCAACCGCCCGCGCCTTGCAGCAACTGGCGCTGGATCTGGACATCGACCTGCCGATCTGTACCGTTGTGGCAGAGCTGACCAAAGGTCAGAAAGATGTAAAAACTGCGCTGCACGCCCTGCTGTCGCGCCCCCTAAAGGAAGAATAGATGCGTTTCGCCCTGCTTGCCAAAGACAAACCCAATGCCCTGCAAACCCGCATGGACAACCGCGATGCACATCTGGCCTACGTCGCCGAAACAGGCGTGGTCGAAATCGCAGGCCCGCTATTGGACGCTGATGGGCAGATGTGCGGTTCGCTGATCGTGCTGGACCTGCCCGATCTCGCCGCCGCCAAAGAATGGGCCGCCAACGACCCCTATGCGAAAGCGGGATTGTTTGATGACGTCACGCTGAGCGCATGGAAAAAGGTTATCGGCTGATGGCCTACTGGCTGTTCAAATCCGAACCGGATGTCTGGGGCTGGGATGCTCAGGTCGCCAAAGGCGACACTGGCGAAGAATGGAACGGTGTGCGCAACTATCAGGCGCGCAACAATATGCGTGGCATGAAAAAGGGGGATTTGGGATTCTTCTACCATTCCCGTAGCGGGCTGGAAATTGTGGGAATTGTCGAGGTTTGTAAGGAAAGCCACCCTGACAGCACCACAGATGACCCGCGCTGGGACTGCGTCGACGTCAAGGCCGTGCGCCCCTTTGCCAAACCCGTGACACTCGCGCAGATCAAGAATGATCCCCGCCTACAAGAAATGGCCTTGGTCAAAAG
>PUNR01000245.1 GCA_003551805.1 Loktanella sp. | reverse complement strand
TGCGACCCCAATAACGGCGACTGGCAAGTCATTTTGCAGCACAGGCGTTGTCACAATAAATACGGTGCCGCCCGCTATTTCCAAAAGACTGACCTGCGTGCCATTGCGCACGGCGCGGGCAACCTCGTTTGCGATGCGCGATGCCAGAGCTTCTTCCTCAGCCAAAGCATCACTGCGGCTGAAAATGTTGGTCACGACACCGGTGACCGATGCCAGTATGTCGCTGATAAAGGTTTGACCAACCTGATCTTCAAGATCAGCAATTTCGCGCGGGCTTAGCGGGCCGGTCGTGCGTGCGACAAGCGTGGCATCAGGGGCGAACACCGCAACGTCGACGCCACCGCGCAGATCAAGCCCCGCCAATATAGCCTGCGGGTTAAGGCCATCAGCGGTGACGATATTCACCGGTGCGCCATCAGGTATCTGCGCCTGAAACACATTGGCGATCAATTTCGCTTCGGCGACAAGGCCCGTGGCGCGTTGGTAAACCAGACTGTCGCGCGATGAATTGAGGTAAAGCAGCCCTGCGATCATCACCGTCATCGCAACAAGGTTGAACATCACGATCTTGCGGGCAATCGGCGACGACCGCAGTGACATAAACCCGCGTCTGGGTGCATTGATGTATTTTGCAGCTTCGCCGGTTTCCTCCGGGGCGATCCAGTCTTCGCCCAGCACAACCTCTGGCGCACGGCTGGCGCGGCGGACCGATTTCAGGTCGCGCACGTCGATTTTCGGAGCAGCCGTCATGCCCTAAGCTTCGTTGTAGCGATATCCAATACCATAAAGCGTCTCAATCGCGGAAAAATCGTCATCAATACTACGCATCTTCTTGCGCAACCGTTTGATATGGCTGTCAATCGTGCGGTCATCCACATAAACTTGATCATCATAGGCCACATCCATCAACTGGTCACGACTTTTCACAAAGCCCGGACGCTGTGCCAGCGCCTGCAACAGCAAAAACTCTGTCACGGTCAACGCGACATCCTGATCTTTCCACTTCACGGCATGGCGCAGCGGGTCCATGACCAGTTCACCACGGACCATGACCTTTGTTTCTTCGGTCTCCTCGATCACCTTGCCGGCAATCGCATCCTGACGACGTAAAAGTGCGCGAATGCGTTCGACCAGCAAGCGCTGCGAGAACGATTTCTTAACGTAATCGTCAGCCCCCATGCGCAGGCCCAAAACCTCGTCAATCTCGTCATCCTTGGAGGTCAAAAAGATAATCGGCATCGACGTTTTTTGCCGCAGGCGCTGCAACAGGTCCATGCCATCCATGCGTGGCATCTTGATGTCGAGAACCGCAATATCGGGCATGCGTTTGTTAAACGCATCAAGGGCAGCCTGACCGTCACTGTATGTTTCCACCTCGAACCCTTCGGCCTCGAGCGTGATGGTGACAGAGGTCAGGATATTCCGATCATCATCAACCAATGCGATACGGGCCATCTGCTGTTCCTCTCGTTATTAAATACATTTCAGAAACGGTTATTCCAGTTTCCAGCCCTAATCTAGGCGAATCATTCAGTAAAATAAAAAGTGCCACATTCTTGCCGCATTCCCAAGGTCGCTACCGATCACCTGCAGTGCAAGCAAGCATTGGCCAACTTGGTTGCGCTAACATTCATTTGGTTGCGCTAACGACCGTCAATGCCACTATCGTGGCGGGAAAAGTTGGTGGTATGGAACCCTATCGCTGGTCACGGTGACCAAGTCATAAAGGAGCGAACCCATGGACCAAGGCACGGTCAACCCCACGATGAAGCTTGAAGATCAAGGCATCAAGGGTCTGGGTTACGTTTATTACAACTGCTCAGAATCCGAATTGCATGATGCGGCGGTGGTTGCTGGCGAAGGCGTCACCGGTAAGGGCGGCAGCCTATTGGTCACGACGGGAAAGCATACCGGCAGATCGCCAAAAGATAAATTCGTGGTGCGTACGCCATCAGTCGAAGACACGATCTGGTGGGATAACAATGCCCCGATGGAGCCTGCAAAGTTCGATGTGCTTTACGCCGATATGCTGGCCCATATGCAGGGTGGCACGTATCACGTGCAGGATTTGTTCGGCGGCGCTGATCCGGCGCACCGGCTTGACGTGCGGGTGATCACGGAACTTGCGTGGCACGGGCTTTTCATCCGCCATTTGTTGCGTCGTCCTGATGCGGACGAACTTGCAAGCTTTTTCCCTGAATTCACGATCATCAACTGCCCGACCTTCAAGGCAGATCCGGCAAAGCACGGCTGCCGGACCGAAACCGTCATCGCGCTGAACCTTGACAAAAAGCTGATCCTGATCGGTGGCACGGAATATGCGGGCGAGAACAAGAAATCCGTATTCACCCTGCTGAACTATCTGCTGCCCGAAAAAGGCATCATGCCGATGCATTGCAGCGCGAACCACGCCCCCGGCAATCCGGTGGACACAGCCGTGTTCTTTGGCCTGTCCGGCACCGGTAAAACGACGCTGTCCGCCGATCCCAGCCGCGTACTGATCGGCGATGACGAACATGGCTGGTCGGATCGCGGCACCTTCAATTTCGAGGGCGGCTGCTACGCCAAGACCATCAACCTCAGCGCCGAGGCTGAACCGGATATCTATGCGACCTGTTTCAAGCCGCATACGGTGATCGAAAATATGGTGTTCGACCCGGAAACGTTCGAGCTGGATTTCAATGACGACAGCCTGACCGCGAACATGCGCTGCGCCTACCCACTGAACTATATCGCCAATGCATCCGACACCGCCTTGGGCGGGCACCCCAAGAACATCATCATGCTGACATGTGACGCGTTCGGCGTGCTGCCGCCCATCGCGCGGCTGACACCGGCGCAGGCGATGTATCACTTTCTGTCGGGTTTCACCTCCAAGGTGGCTGGCACCGAACGTGGCGTGACCGAACCGGAGCCGACCTTCAGCACCTGTTTCGGGGCACCATTCATGCCGCGCCGTCCGGAAGTTTACGGCAACCTGCTGCGGTCCAAGATCGCCAGCCACGGTGCCACCTGCTGGCTGGTCAACACTGGTTGGACCGGTGGCGCCTATGGCACAGGCAGCCGGATGCCGATCAAGGCGACACGGGCACTTCTTGCTGCCGCGCTGGACGGCACATTGATCGAAAGCACCTTCCGCAAAGACCCGCATTTCGGGTTTGAAGTGCCAGTGGCTGTGGACGGGTTGGACCCTAAATTGTTGGATCCGCGCGCGACTTGGGCGGATCCTGCGGCCTATGATGCGCAGGCGGCCAAGCTGGTAGGTATGTTCAGCGATAATTTTGCGAAATACGTGCCTTTCATCGACGACGATGTGAAAGCTGCCGCTATCGGCTGATAAAGTAGGGTGGAACATGTTCCACCTTACCTTTGCCTCGACACGGCGGGGCTACGCTTTATGTTTGGCTCATGCGAATATTGCTTGGCATTGCTGCTGTGATCGCGTTGCCCCTGTCAGGGGTTGCGCAAACCAGCGACGCAATCGCGTCACTGAGCGCAGGTGTGGTATGTGGGCCACCTGTTATCGGATCAAGCCCGGCACCAGACACCATCGCGGGTAGCACGCACATCATTGCAGAAGATCCGCCTTTTATCGCCGAAATCCGCCAAGTGCCTGCCGTGATCGGCATCGGCTTTGGCGTCAAAGCGCAGGCTCGTGATCCCTCAGGCCTGTCTGATGTCACGATGACAGTGACCCATCCCCCGATCGGCGATGCCGGCACGACGACGCAAAGCTATCGTTCATGGGTCAGCGGGACAGAGCCGTCGATGACCTTTTATCAGTTCGACGAGGAATATGAACGCGTGACTGGCACATGGACATTCACCGCAACGCAGGCCGGTGAGGAATTGTTCGCCGTCAGTTTCGATGTGGTCCCGCCGCAGGCGTTGCCCGATCTGGCCGCCGCTTGCGGGTATCTTGATCTGTTATCCTAGCGGACGCGTGCATTGACAGATCCGGAGCCTCCGGCGGGGATATTTGATGCTCTGACGATGAACAGGCTCAGCCCATCACGCCGCGTCGCACCAGATTGACGCCCGCAATGACCAGGACCCATAGCGTAACTTTCCGGAAACGGTCGGCGTCGAACTTGTCGCCAAGCCTGAACCCCAGCCACATCCCCAGCAGCCCCGGGACCACCAGCGCGGCAGAGAACGGCCATGTTTGCGCATTCAACACCCCCGATTGAGCATGACCCGCGAACAGCATCACAGACCCCAGCCCGTAGATCACCCCTTGCACCGACATTTGCCTGTCACGCGGTGTGCGCAGCGCCAGCAAATACAGAACCGTAGGCGGGCCCCATGTGCCCGTAAGTCCGCCCAGACCCCCCGAAACAGCGCCAGCCACCCATTCGACCAATCGCCGCAGATGCGGCGGAACCACGGGCCGCCATCCCGCGATCTGGATCAGACACAGGATCACCACCGGCACGCCGAGAACGACAAACAACATATCCGTGGGGATCCGCCGCAAAAACTGCGCCGAGACAAGAATCATCACACAGACCACTGCGATATAGCGCCAGTGTTCCAGCACTGCCTCGCGCGCTTGGCCCATCCCGGCCCGCGCGACCTGCCAGATGTTGCTGACCACAATCGGCAGGACGATTCCCGCTATGATCAGTTCCGGCGCAATGGCGATTCCCATGCCCGACACCATGATCAAGGGCATTGCAAAGCCGACAGCGCCTTTGACGAACCCGCCCAGTAACGTGACGACAAAGGCCAAAGCAAAGAGTTCAGGCGTGATGACAGCGAAAATATATGACATACTGCGTCTTAGAATGTTCCAAAGCGCGCTGCACTACCCAAATCGGGTGCGACATTTTCATTCACAGGCGCGATACTTTGTGAATTAATATTGCGCTGCAACTGCAAAGTGACTATCTCTGCACCTGCACATCAACGGAGAAGACCCATGCCACATGACGGACAGGACCTGCATCTGACACAGAGCCCGATCCTTGCGGATCTGCTGCAACTGACCGGCGCTGCCTTGCCTGCCGTCGATAAGGTGCTGGGTTCGGCCAAGGATGCCGTGCGTGCAAAAGTCACCGTCGATGGCCGCGTCAGCGGGCCATTGATCGACATGCACCAGACGGCAGCGCACGGTCTGGCGTGGCTTGCGACATATGCGCAATCCCTGACCCAGATGCAGGGCTGGGCAGAACGCCTGCAGGCGGATGGCAAGTTCGGCGAGGTCGAACAGCTGATCCACCAGATCGCATTCGGCGAATACCTTTGGCAAATCTACGGCGGCATTCCGATGAGCCAGGGTGAAATCATGCGTCCGCAGGATATCGGCCTGAGCCAAGACGACATGCGCGCGATGATGATTCCTGCCGTGATGACCCTGACAGAACAGGGCAACACACAGGCCGCCCGGATGCGCCTTGTCGACCTGATGCAGGATCAGGCGGCGAACCTGACCGTCGGCGCCTCCGGCCTTGATGAAGAGCTGGAGATGATCCGCGCACAATTCCGGCGTTTCAGTCTCGAAAAGGTCGAACCGCATGCACATGACTGGCATCTGAAGGACGAACTGATCCCGCTGTCGATCATCGACGAGATGGCCGAAATGGGCGTGTTCGGCCTGACCATCCCCGAGGAATACGGCGGTTTCGGCCTGTCCAAAGCGTCAATGTGCGTTGTGTCAGAAGAACTTTCGCGCGGCTACATCGGTGTGGGGTCACTGGCCACGCGCACCGAAATCGCCGCCGAACTGATCCTCTGCGGCGGCACAGAAGAGCAGAAACAGCACTGGCTGCCCGGTCTCGCCTCTGCCGAAATCCTGCCGACCGCCGTTTTCACCGAACCCAACACGGGCTCCGACCTTGGGTCTTTGCGCACCCGCGCGGTCAAAAAGGGCGATGATTGGGAAATCACCGGTAACAAGACATGGATCACCCATGCCACGCGCACCCATGTGATGACCCTGCTGGCGCGCACCGATCCGGCAACCACAGACTATAGCGGGTTGTCGATGTTTCTTGCCGAAAAGACCCCTGGCACCGAAGAAAACCCCTTCCCCACCCCAGGCATGACCGGCGGCGAGATCGAGGTGCTGGGCTATCGCGGGATGAAGGAATACGAACTCGCCTTCGACGGGTTCATGGTCAAGGGTGACAACCTTTTGGGCGGTCAGACCGGCAAAGGCTTCAAGCAGCTGATGCAGACCTTTGAATCCGCCCGAATCCAGACCGCCGCCCGTGCCGTGGGCGTGGCGCAATCTGCGCTGGATGTCGGCATGCAATATGCACAAGACCGCAAGCAATTTGGTGCGGCGCTGATCGAATTTCCCCGCGTCGCGGGCAAGCTTGCGATGATGGCCGTGGAAATTACTGTGGCGCGGCAGCTGACCTATTTTAGCGCGCATGAAAAAGACCACGACCGGCGCTGCGACCTAGAAGCTGGTATGGCGAAACTGCTAGGCGCGCGCGTCGCTTGGGCATGTGCGGACAATGCGCTGCAGATCCACGGCGGCAACGGCTTTGCGCTGGAATACAAGATCAGCCGCATCCTGTGTGACGCCCGCATTCTGAACATCTTTGAAGGTGCAGCCGAAATTCAGGCACAGGTGATCGCACGGCGCCTGCTGGGGTAACTTGTTTGCGGATCACAGCTTTGCTAGTGACCCGCAACTGCAAAGGAACCCGCCATGCCCAAGATTGTTCTGCTGACGGGTGCCTCCGGCTATATTGCCAAACACGTCGCGTTGCAGTTGCTGCAGGCCGGTTACCATGTCCGTGGCACCGTACGCGATCTTGGACGGGCCGATGATATAAGGGCCGCCCTCGCGCCACATATCAACGAACTGGATACACAGCTTGGATTTGTGCAGGTTGATCTGACCCGCGATGATGGCTGGGCCGACGCGCTAGCAGGGGTCGATGTGCTGGTCCACACAGCATCGCCTTTCCCGATCACGCAGCCCGACAACCCCGATGACCTGATACGCCCCGCCGTAGACGGCACTTTGCGCGCATTGCGGGCGGCACAGACTGCAGGGGTGACGCGGGTTGTCATGACGTCCTCAACAGCAGCAATCAGCGGGTCACCTCTGCCAGCGGGCGATGTGGCCTATGACGAAACAAACTGGACCGATCCCGACGACCCCGAGATCACGGCCTATACGAAATCCAAAACGCTCGCTGAAAAGGCGGCCTGGGATTTCGTGACCCGCGATGCGCCCGAAATACGATTGACGGTCATCAATCCCGGCTTCGTGGTCGGCGCACCGCTGGATGCCCGCTATGGCAGTTCGGTGGGCGTCATCGCACGGCTACTGCGGCGCAAAGACCCGATGCTGCCGAATTTCGGTTTCGCGGCAGTCGATGTGCTGGATGTCGCCGAACTCCATGTCAGCGTGATCGACCAGCCCGCAACCCATGGGCAGCGGATCATGGCAGTGGACCGCTTCATCTGGTTTGTCGATATGGCGCAGGCCATCAAAACCGCCTATCCCGACCGCCGCATCGTCACCCGCGTTGCCCCTGATTTTATCGTGCGGCTGCTGTCCCGGTTCGATCCAGCAATCAGGACGATCGTGCCGTCGCTGGGACGACAGGACCGGATGGATAATAGCCGGGCGATGGCGACCTTGGGGCGCGGGATGCGGCAAGTGCACAAATCTGTTGTGACAACAGCGACTTACCTGATCGATCACAAACTGGTCTAGCTTGCCAACCGCAGGATCGCATCAATCAATCGCCCACGCGCCGCAGGCATCGGGCGGTCACCCAACCCCTTGATCAGTCGGTTTTCGATAAAAAAGCCGGTCGTCCCAAGCGCCTTTGCAATCTCTGCCCCCGACGCATCGCCCTTGCCAGCCAGCACGGGCGGCAAAGGCAGCAAACGGTCCGCCCAAACCCCTGCCGCGTCACGACTGACCGCGCGGCCCGACTTGGGCGACACAAAAGCAAGATCCTCGTTCACCCCGCTTGCAGCGCAGGCAGACAGGTCCATGCCAAAACCCATCTCTTCCAGCAATGCCTGTTCCCAGCGCAGATAGGCCAAAGGCCAGACATCAGGCTGCCCAAGCAGATCCAGCAAAGATACAGTGCGGTGATAAAGCGGCAAATGCGCCTCGCGCTCGGGCAAAACCATCACCAGCAGCGCACAAACCGCATTCAACCCCGCCAGCGACAACCGGTCCCCCATCGCCGCCGCTGACCGCGACCGGACAGGTTCGACCGTGAACGACCCCAGATGATCATCCAGCCGCGCCGACCATGTAACCATCACCTGCGCACCCGGCTGCAAAAGCGGCGCTATTTTGCGGCTGACACCACCACGCACGACACCGGCATGGCGGCCGTGTTCAGGGCTGAACACCTCGATAATCGCCGAGGTTTCACCAAAGGCGCGGACCGACAGCAAAGCCGCCTCATCGCGCCAGGTGATCATCGCAGCCCCCGGTTTCTTATTTCTCGAAATACTCCCGCCGGAGGCATAAAAGTCATTTCAACCCGTCTTCATCCAAAAGATGCCGTCCAAGCCGGTCTTCAACCTCGATCACCCACAAATCAGCATCAAAACCGCGCTGGCGCTGGATCGACTGATCGACATCGGCCTCTGCACCTTCGACATGAACCATCCACGTCCGGTCCCCCGTCATCAGATCAAAACTGCGTTGGTAACAACAGGCGCGTCCATCAAGTGTATTCAGCTTGACCATCACAGCACCCGCCGTCGCGTCGCCGCGGGCCACCACAAAAGCCGGTATCGCAGCAAGCCGCAACCGGGTCAGATAAGCCGACACCCAGATGTCGGCAGTCAATCTCATGTATTGCCGTCTTTGAAATCTAGCCCCATTTCGGAATAACGCTCTTTTTCTTCCAGCCAGTTCGGGCGCACCTTGACCTGTAGAAACAGATGCACGGGACGGCCCACAAATTCCATGATCTCGGCACGGGCAGCTTGACTTACGGCCTTGATCGTTTCGCCACCCTTGCCCAGCACGATGCCTTTGTGACCGTCGCGCGCGACATAGATCAGCTGATCGATGCGGGCGGACCCGTCGGGGCGTTCTTCCCAATTCTCGGTCTCGACGGTCAGTTCATAGGGCAGTTCCTGATGCAAGCGCAGGGTCAGCTTTTCGCGCGTCATTTCAGCGGCAATCATCCGCATCGGCAGATCGGCGATCTGGTCTTCGGGGTAAAGCCATGGGCCTTCGGGCACCTGTTCCACCAGCCACGCACGCAGGGCATCACAGCCATGGCCACGTTCGGCGGAAATCATGAAGGTTTCGGCAAAAGGAAACGCCTCGTTCATGTCGCGGGTCAAGGCAAGCAGCCCTTCGGATTTCACCTTGTCGATTTTGTTGATCGCCAGCGCCACCTTGGTCTTGCCTGTCCGGTCGGCAAGATTGGCTAGGATCGCCTTGACGCCTTCGCTCATCCCGCGATGGGCCTCGATCATCAACACGACGACATCGGCATCGGCAGCCCCGCCCCATGCGGCGGCGACCATGGCACGGTCAAGCCTGCGGCGTGGTTTGAACAGACCGGGCGTGTCGATAAAGATCAACTGTGCCTGCCCTTCCATGGCAACACCGCGAATACGCGCGCGGGTGGTCTGCACCTTATGTGTGACGATCGACACCTTGGCGCCCACCATCCGGTTCAGCAGCGTGGATTTGCCTGCATTCGGTTCCCCGATCAGGGCGACAAAGCCGGCTTTGGTCGGTGCGTCGGTCATGGGTCAACTTTCTTCAAAAGGGCGGCAGCAGCGGCTTGTTCCGCCTGCCGTTTCGACCCTGCGGTCGCAGTCTCGCGCTGGCCAGAAGCCAGTTCTACGGCAATCGTAAACGCTGGCTGGTGGTCAGGTCCAGTGCGCGCAACTTCGGTATAGCTGGGCGGTTCTTCACCCCGGGCCTGCGCCCATTCCTGCAAGGCAGTCTTGGCGTCGCGTGCATCATCCGCGACGTCAGTGATCCGCGCACCCCAAAGCGACAGCACGCCCTTGCGCGCCGCATCGAAGCAACCATCCTGATACACAGCGGCAATCACCGCCTCCATCGCATCAGCAAGCAGGGCTTCTTTGCGACGACCGCCGGATTTCATCTCGGACCGGCCAAGCTTGATGACCGACCCCAGATCAATCTGGCGCGCGACATCAGCACAGGTTTCACGCCGCACGAGCGCGTTATAGCGGGGGGCAAGCAAACCTTCGGGGGCGGATGGGTCGGCTTTCAACAAAGCCTCGGCCATCACAAGGCCCAGCACACGGTCGCCCAGAAATTCGAGCCGCTGGTTGTCATCGCGGTGCGGGCTGACCATGGATGAATGGGTCACCGACCGCACCAACAGTTCAGGCTTGGCAAATGCGTGGCCCAGACGCGTCGAAAACGCGGTGAGATCGGCGGACAGCTTCACTCGATTGCCTTGAAGAAACGGTCGCTGCGCCATGTCCAGAAGGCCAGCATCGACCGGCCTGCGGATGAAAACAGGACGCGGTCGGCACGGCCCACGATATCCTTGCGCGGCACAAAGCCGACACCGCCCAATGTCTGCGGTACGCGGCTATCTACAGAATTGTCGCGGTTATCGCCCATGAAAAAGAAATGCCCAGCAGGAACAGTAAAGACACCCGTATTATCACTGGCGCGCGGGCCTACGTCCAGCACAGCATGGCTGCGTCCACCCGGCAGGGTTTCGATCTGGCGGAACTTATCGCAATTTGCCCCCATCCCGACTGGGCCGTTGGCGCACATCGGGCGACCACCCATCGGGCCTTGAGGTTCCATGATTTCGGTGAAGATGCCGCCGTCTTCCAGACCGACAGCTTCGCCATTGATTTGCAGCACACCGTCGATCATCTGGATACGGTCGCCGGGTTCACCGATCAGGCGCTTGATGAAATCCTGTCCGGTGACCGGATGGCGGAACACGACGACATCGCCGCGCTCTGGGTCAGATCCGAAAAGGCGATCCTCGCGATCCGCCGCAAAGCCACAGAAATCATCCGCACCGATATCAATCCCGACCGCAGGCACACGGATCGACGGGCATGACGCATAAGAATAGCCGTAAGCCATCTTGTTCACGAACAGGAAATCCCCGATCAGCAAGGTGTCCTTCATCGACCCGGACGGAATCCAGAACGGCTGAAAGAACAGGGTGCGAAACACGCCCGCGATGAGCAGCGCCCAAAAGATCGTCTTGATCGTTTCTTTCACGCTGCTGACAAAGCCCGCTTTTTCGGCCATTTTTCGTTCCTTTATGGGTTTGGAGCTACATGATCGCGCGGGGGTGTAGTGTCAAGCGATGCGCCGCGCCTCAATCACCACAAAGGCTTGTGCCCAAGGGTGATCGTCGGTCAGGGTGACGTGGATTATCGCCTCGTGGCCGGGGGGGGTCATCTGATCCAACCGGTCTTTGGCCCAACCGGTTACGGCCATCACGGGCTGGCCGGTATGCAGGTTGGACACCGCCATGTCTTTCCACGCGATGCCCATGCGCAGGCCGGTGCCCAGCGCCTTTGAACAGGCCTCTTTCGCAGCCCAGCGTTTGGCATAGGTGCCGGGGGTGTCATGGCGCGCCTCGGCTTTGGCCTGTTCGGTGGGGGTGAAAACGCGGTTGCGAAACCTGTCACCGAACCGGTCCAACGTGCCGGCGATCCGGTCGATATTGGCAAGGTCAGTGCCGATGCCAAGAATCATCCCGCTGCCCCCGGCGCATAGATATGGGCGACACGGTCTTCATCCAATCCACCATGCCATTCAAAGGCACCGTCGCAGGCGGCGTGAAAATCGGTGATTTTCAATGCGGGGAAACGGAAAAAGGCGGTATCCGTATGCGCCTGCTGCGCGGCAAAGATCACGCGGTCAATGTTTGCCCAGCGCATCGCGGCAAGGCACATTTCACATGGTTGGCAGGATGCAAGCAGTGTCGCACCGTGCAGATCACGCTTACCCAGTGCCTTTGCGGCGGCGGCAATCGCCACAATCTCGGCGTGGCGGCTGATGTCGTCGGTATCGCCTACCTCGTTGCGGGCCGTGGCGATCACCTT
>PUNR01000250.1 GCA_003551805.1 Loktanella sp. | reverse complement strand
GATTTGCGCAGGGCAGGCGGCATCAGTGGTAACCTCCGGCAGGGTCGACCTTGCCGCGGAATACCCAATAGGCATAGGCGGTATAGGCAAGGATCATCGGCACCAGCACCAGCGCACCGGCCAGCAGAAACCACAGGCTTTCGTCAGGGGCCGCGACATCCCATATCGTCAGCGAGGGCGGAACCATATAGGGATAAAAGCTGATCCCAAGTCCGATGAAGGACAGAACGAACAACGCCAGCGTGGCCAAAAATGGCCATGCATCGCGGTTATCGCGCATCCCTTTGGCGAAAACGAACGCGGCGACCAGAATGGCGGCAGGCACCAGCACGGTAAACAATACGTTTGGAAAGCCGAACCAGCGGTCCAGATAAAGCGGGTTCAGGAAGGGCGTGATCAGACTGACCAAACCCACCAGCATTAGGGTTGCCGCTCCCGTCCAGACGGCCATGCGGCGCGCCACGTGGCGTACAGGGCCGTCGGTTTTCATCACCAGCCAAGTCGCCCCCATCAGCGCATAGGCGGCAACCAGCGCGACGCCGGTCAGGATCGAAAACGGCGTCAGCCAGTCCCAATTGCCACCTGCATAGGCACGCCCCTCGACCGTGATGCCTTGCACCAGCGCGCCAAGGGCGATCCCTTGGGCAAAGGCCGCCATGATGCTGCCGAAGGTGAAAGAGATATCCCAAAGGAATTTGCCCTTTTGCGTGCGCCAGCGGAATTCGAACGCGACCCCACGAAACACCAAAGCCAGCAGCATCACGATGATCGGCACGTAAAGTGCCGGCATGACCACGGCATAAGCCAGCGGAAAGACCGCGAACAGCCCGCCACCCCCCAGCACCAGCCATGTTTCGTTGCCGTCCCAGACAGGGGCGACAGTGTTCATGGCAAGGTCTTTGTCCGCCTCGGTCCGCATGAAGGGGAACAGGATGCCGACGCCAAGGTCGAAACCGTCCAGAATGACATAGGCCAGCACCGCAAAGGCGATCAGCCCGGCCCAGATGAATGCAAGATCGAAAATCATGGCTGTTACTCCGCCGGGATGAATTTGTCGTCGACCGCAGGCGCAGGTGTCACCCCTGCCGTGCGGATCGGACCTATGGATTTCAGCGGGATACGATCCGCCAGCCGTTTGTTCATCAGCCGCAGCATGTAGAAAGTGCCTGCGCCGAACAGCACGAAATAGACCACGATGAATGCAATCAGTGATGTGGCAACCGCTGCCGCCTCGATCGGGGCGACGCTGTCATTAGTGGATAGCAGGCCGTAGACGGTCCATGGCTGGCGGCCCACCTCGGTCGTGATCCAGCCTGCCAGTACGGCGACAAAGCCGGTCGGCCCCATAGCCATTGCCGCGCGGTGCAGCCATTTGCGGTCATATAGCGTCCCACGCAACCGTGCCACCAGCGCCCAAACCCCCAGCCCCAGCATGGCGAAACCAAGCGCGACCATGATGCGGAAAGACCAGAACACGATCCCGACGGGCGGGCGTTCATCGACGGGAAAGTCCTTGAGGCCCGGCAAAGGCGACGTCAGATCATGTGTCAGGATCAGCGACGACAGATTGGGGATCTGGATCGCGTAATCGACGGTTTCGGTTTCCGTATTGGGGATGCCGAACAGGATCAGCGGTGCGCCGCCCTCAGGGTGGCCGTCAAAATGCCCTTCCATCGCGGCGATCTTGGCGGGCTGGTATTCCAGCGTGTTCAGGCCGTGGAAATCACCTGCCAGAATTTGCAACGGGGCCACCACGATCAGCATCCCCATCGCCATCGAAAACATCACCCGCGCGCCTTGGTCCAGACGGTCACGCAGCAGATGCAGGCCACCGACAGCCCCCACGACCAGCGCCGTGGTCAGATAGGCCGCCAGCACCATATGCACCAAGCGGTAAGGGAAAGACGGGTTGAACACGATGGCCCACCAATCAAGCGGGATGAACTGGCCAACATCGTTGATGCCGTGGCCTTGCGGCGTCTGCATCCAGCTATTGACCGACAAAATCCAGAAGGCCGAGCCCAAAGTCCCGATCGCGACCATCAGCGTGGCAAAGAAATGCGCCCGCGCCCCGACCTTTTCGCGGCCAAACAGCATGACGCCCAGAAATCCGGCCTCAAGGAAGAACGCCGAAAGCACTTCATACCCCATCAAGGGGCCGATCACGGGGCCGGCTTTGTCGGAAAACACTGACCAGTTGGTGCCGAATTGATAAGACATCACGATGCCAGATACGACGCCCATGCCGAAAGCCACTGCAAAAATGGTTTTCCAGTAATTGAACAGGCGCAGGTAGATATCCTTGCCCGTCCATAGATGCAGCCCGTTCAGCACCGCCAGATAGCTGGCCAGACCGATCGAGAAGGCCGGGAAAATGATGTGGAACGACACCGTAAAGGCGAACTGGATTCGTGCCAGTTCTATCGCGTCAAAGCCGAACATGGGCTGACCTCATATTGATATATTTTAAATGAATGTTTATGCCTGCTTTTGAAGTGACGCAAGTTCGGATTAGGTGACGCAATGTCACACCCCGACAGGAGCCTGCAGTGAAGCTAACTAGTTACACCAATTACG
>PUNR01000097.1 GCA_003551805.1 Loktanella sp. | reverse complement strand
CAGGCCGGTCCCTGCGCATGGCCCGCAACACAGCGCCATAGCCCTTGCCGTTCCCCGACGACTCCTTTAGTTATGTTATAACATCACACAAAAGGAGATCGTCATGCCCGACAATCGCTTGCCCGTCACCGTCCTGTCGGGGTTTCTGGGTGCGGGAAAGACCACCCTGCTCAACCACGTCCTGAACAACCGCGAAGGCCGCCGCGTCGCGGTGATCGTCAATGACATGTCAGAAGTGAACATCGACGCCGACCTGATCCGCGAAGGTGCGGAACTGTCGCGGTCCGAAGAAAAGCTGGTGGAGATGACCAACGGCTGCATCTGCTGCACCCTGCGCGATGATCTGCTGCAAGAGGTCCGCCGCCTGTCCGCCGAGGGGCGGTTCGATTACCTGCTGATCGAATCCACCGGCATTGCCGAACCCCTGCCCGTCGCCGCGACCTTTGATTTCCGTGACGAGGATGGCGACAGCCTGTCCGATGTCGCCCGTCTCGATACGATGGTGACGGTGGTTGACGCGATCAACCTGCTTAATGATTTTGCCAGCCATGATTTTCTAGCCGATCGCGGCGAAAGTCTGGGGGACGAGGATAACCGCACGCTGGTCAACCTGCTGACCGAGCAGATGGAATTCGCCGATGTCGTGATCCTGAACAAGACGACCGACGCAGGCCCCGAAAAGGTCGATGCCGCGCGCAAGATCATCCGTGCGCTGAACCCCGACGCCCGCCTGATCGAGACGGACCAGTCACGTGTCGATCCCGATGCGATCTTTGACACGGGCCTATTCGATTTCGACAAGGCGCATGAACACCCATTCTGGGCCAAGGAACTTTACGGCTTTGCCCATCACACGCCCGAAACCGAGGAATACGGTATTTCGTCCTTTGTCTACCGCGCCCGCGCGCCGTTCGATCCGGCAAAGGTCCATGCCGTCCTGACCGGCGAACTGCCCGGCGTGATCCGCGCAAAGGGGCATTTCTGGCTGGCGACGCGGCCCAATTGGGTGGCGGAATACAGCCTTGCGGGGGCGGTGTCGTCCGTCACGCCCTTGGGCGGCTGGTGGGTGTCGGTGCCGCGCGACCGCTGGCCCACACACCCCGACATGCTGGCCGAGGTTGCGGGCAAATGGGCCGAACCTTGGGGCGACCGGCGGCAAGAACTGGTGTTTATCGGCGCAGGGATGGATGAGGTGGCGATCCGCGCCATGCTCGACGCTGCGCTGATCCCTGCGCAGGATTTCACGCCAGAGATGTGGACAGACCTGCAAGACCCCTTCCCCCAATGGGGCAAACGGCAGGCGGCATGATCGGGTGCGAAACCAGCGACCTTCCCCGCGGGGAAGGTTTTTCCCCGACCCGATCCGGCAAGAGGTAACGGCATGACACAGCAGCGGAACCTGAAATCTTCCCTGCGGGGAAGGTTTTGCCCCGACCCGATGCGCGAATTTGACACGCTGCCGCCCCCTTTGCGGCAATGGCTGGCGCAGGCGCATTTACCGTGGAGCACAAGATCGGTGCGCAAAATCTGGATGCGGCATCACCCCGACACAGGAGAAGCGTTAAAATTCCTTGAAAGGGCCGAACGCGCGACACTTGCCCGCGACACTGCTAAAATCTGGGGCAAGACGCATCCGCAAGCAAAGGTCTGACTGCGGCAGATCGCCTGTCGCCACCGCTTGGCATTGACGAACAAAGCAGGAACATTAATGTAGGGGAATGAGTAAATTAACCCTGCAAGACAAGCTCGCGATTCTGTCGGATGCCGCGAAATATGACGCTTCCTGCGCTTCATCAGGAGGCGAACGACGCGATTCGCGCAAGGGTGGTCTTGGGTCATCCGGCGGCGCGGGCATCTGCCACGCCTATACACCGGACGGGCGATGCATATCGCTGCTGAAAATCCTGATGACGAATTTTTGCATTTTCGACTGCGCCTATTGCATCAACCGTGTGTCGTCGAACGTGGAACGCGCAAGGTTCTCGGTCGAGGAGGTTGTGACCCTGACGCTGGAATTCTACCGGCGCAATTATATCGAAGGGTTGTTTTTGTCGTCGGGCATCATCAAATCACCTGACCAGACTATGGGCGACATGGCGCGGATCGCGAAAAGCCTGCGGGTGGATCACGGGTTTCGCGGGTATATCCATCTGAAAACCATCCCCGATGCGGCACCCGAATTGATTAAAGAGGCGGGTCTTTACGCCGACCGTCTGTCGATCAACGTGGAATTGCCGCAAGATGCATCCTTGCGCAAATTCGCGCCCGAAAAGCGACCCGAGACCATCCGCGCCAGCATGGCGCAGGTGCGGTTGGAAGGCGAGGCGGCGAAAGACAAATCGCACACCGGCAAACGCCCGCCGCGCTTTGCGCCTGCGGGCCAAAGCACGCAGATGATCGTGGGGGCTGACGGCACCGATGATGTCACGATCCTGAACAGCGCGACGCGGCTTTATTCGGGCTATAAACTGCGGCGCGTCTATTATTCTGCCTTTTCGCCTATCCCCGATGCGTCCGCCATGCTGCCGTTGGTCCAGCCGCCCTTGGTGCGCGAACACCGGCTGTATCAGGCAGATTGGCTG
>PUNR01000430.1 GCA_003551805.1 Loktanella sp. | reverse complement strand
GTCAAGGATGGTGTCGATCAGGAAACAGTCGATGCGGTCGCCGCCCTGTCAGGCACCTATAAACACGGCTCGGAAACCGAGATCGAGATGGATTACGCCCCCAAAGGCGTGAACCCCGATATCGTGCGGCTGATTTCATCCAAGAATGAAGAACCCGAATGGATGACCGAATGGCGCCTGCAAGCGTTCACGCGCTGGGAAAAGATGACAGAGCCGAACTGGGCGATGGTCAGCTATCCAAAGATCGATTTTCAGGATATCTATTATTATGCCCGTCCCAAAAGCATGGCGATCAAGCCAAAATCGCTTGATGATGTCGACCCTAAGCTGCTGGCAACCTATGCCAAGCTAGGCATTCCGCTGAAAGAACAGGCTATTCTGGCTGGTGTCGAAGGCGCAGAGAACATGCCAGCCGAAGGCCGCAAGGTCGCGGTTGATGCGGTGTTCGATTCCGTGTCCGTCGGGACCACTTTTCAGGCTGAACTGAAAAAGGCCGGCGTGATCTTTTGTTCGATCTCGGAGGCGATCCGCGATCATCCGGAACTGGTGAAGAAATACCTCGGCTCTGTCGTGCCGCAGTCGGATAATTACTATGCAACGCTGAATTCAGCAGTCTTTTCGGATGGGTCGTTTGTTTACATTCCGCCCGGCGTGCGCTGCCCGATGGAACTGTCGACGTATTTCCGCATCAATGCCGAAAACACCGGCCAGTTCGAGCGCACGCTGATCATTGCGGACAAGGGGTCTTATGTCTCTTACCTTGAAGGCTGCACAGCACCCAAGCGCGATGTGGCACAGCTGCACGCGGCTGTTGTCGAAATCATCATCGAAGAAGATGCAGAGGTGAAATATTCCACCGTGCAGAATTGGTACCCCGGTGATGAAAACGGCAAGGGCGGCATCTACAACTTTGTCACCAAACGCGCCGATTGCCGTGGTGATCGTGCCAAGGTGATGTGGACGCAGGTCGAGACCGGCTCTGCCGTGACATGGAAATACCCAAGCTGCATCCTGCGCGGCGACGATAGTCAGGGCGAGTTTTATTCCATCGCCATCGCCAACAATATGCAGCAGGCTGATACCGGCACCAAAATGGTTCATCTTGGCAAGAACACCAAATCGCGGATCGTGTCCAAGGGCATCAGCGCGGGCAAGGCGCAGAACACCTATCGCGGCCTTGTGTCGATGCACCCGAAAGCCAAGAACAGCCGCAACTATACGCAATGCGACAGTCTGCTGATCGGCGATCAATGCGGCGCGCATACCGTGCCTTATATCGAGGTGAAGAATAATTCGTCGCGAGTTGAACACGAGGCGACGACATCCAAGGTGGATGACGATCAATTGTTCTATTGCCGCAGCCGTGGCATGGACGAGGAAGAGGCCGTCGCGCTGGTCGTCAACGGGTTCTGCAAGGAAGTCTTGCAAGCCTTGCCGATGGAATTTGCGATGGAAGCGCAGGCGCTGGTCGCGATCTCGCTTGAAGGATCGGTCGGTTAAGGCCGCGTGAATAAAGGAAGAAAAAATGCTCGAAATCAACAATCTACACGCGGAACTTGAAGATGATTCCGAAGTGATGATCCTCAAGGGGCTGACCCTGTCGATCAAGCCGGGTGAAGTCCATGCGATAATGGGGCCGAACGGGTCGGGCAAGTCGACCCTATCTTATGTGCTGTCCGGCAAGGACGGATATAAGGTCACGGATGGGTCGGCGACGCTTGAAGGTGCCGATCTGTTGGACATGGAACCCGAAGAACGCGCCGCCGCTGGCCTGTTTCTGGCGTTTCAATATCCGGTGGAAATCCCTGGTGTCGGCAACATGACTTTTCTGCGCACGGCTGTGAACGCACAGCGCAAGGCGCGCGGCGAAGAGGAATTGAGCGCAGGTGATTTCCTTAAGGAAGTGCGCGCCAAGGCCAAGGAGTTGCAGATCGACGCCGAGATGCTCAAGCGGCCGGTCAATGTCGGTTTCTCGGGCGGTGAGAAAAAGCGCAATGAAATCCTACAGATGGCAATGTTGGCCCCCAAGATGTGCGTGCTGGATGAAACCGATTCCGGTCTTGATGTTGACGCAATGAAACTGGTGGCCGATGGCGTGAATGCGCTGCGGTCTGACGGGCGGTCTTTCCTTGTGATCACCCATTACCAGCGCCTGCTGGACCATATCAAACCGGATTTCGTGCACATTCTGGCCGATGGCAAGATCATCAAATCAGGCGGCCCCGAACTGGCGCTTGAAGTTGAAAACAACGGTTATGCCGATCTGTTGGCAGGGGCGGCCTGATGGCAGTGGCGCAATTGAAACTGGATACCACGACCAACCGGTTGGCCGCAGTCACGCTGCCTGATGGCGCTGTCTGGGCACAGGCGGCGCGCAGTGATGCGCTGGCGCGGGTGTCAGCGATGGGTCTGCCCACACGGCGCGACGAATACTGGCGCTATACCGATCCGGCGTCTTTGGTTGCAGTCGACGCACCTGCTGCGGCCTTGTTCGACAACGGCGAAGGGCCGTTGTTCGCGGGCGTGGACAAGATATCATTGGTCTTTGTCGATGGCACTTTCGATGCCAGCCAATCGGATGACC
>PUNR01000037.1 GCA_003551805.1 Loktanella sp. | reverse complement strand
TCAGATTGTCACGGTTGGCGGTCATATCAGCGACCATGCCGGTCATCGCGGCCAGCGCCAGCGTCAGGCTGTCGGCTGCGTCGAAAGTCTGTTCCTTATCTTCCTGCATATCCTTGGAATAGGCCAAGGGCAGACCCTTCATCACCGTCATCAAGGCAACATTGGCCCCGAAGATCCGGCCAATCTTGGCGCGGATCAGCTCTGCCGCGTCGGGGTTGCGCTTTTGCGGCATGATGGATGATCCGGTGGACCATTTGTCAGACATTTTCACAAATCGGAACTGGGCCGATGACCAGATCACCAGTTCTTCGGCCAAGCGGCTCAGGTGCATCGCGCAGATGCTGGCCGCTGCCAGAAACTCCAGCGCGAAATCGCGGTCACTGACGGCATCCAGCGAATTGCCCATCGGCGCATCAAAGCCCAGCGCCTGCGCCGTCATGTCGCGGTCGATCGGAAACGACGTACCAGCAAGCGCCGCAGCCCCCAAAGGTGACTGGTTCATGCGGCGGCGCGCATCAGCAAAACGGCTGCGATCCCGCGCGAGCATTTCCACATAAGCCAGCATGTGATGGCCCCAAGTCACTGGCTGGGCAGTTTGCAGATGGGTGAAACCGGGCATCACCCAATCGGCGCCTGCATCGGCCTGCCCCAACAACGACTGCTGCAAAGCGGCCAAGGCCGCGTCCACCTGATCGCATTGGTCGCGGACCCATAGGCGGAAATCGACCGCCACCTGATCGTTGCGCGACCGTGCGGTGTGCAACCGCCCGGCGGGTTCACCGATCAGTTCACGCAGGCGCGATTCCACATTCATGTGGATGTCTTCCAGCGCGGTCGAAAACGGGAAATCGCCCGTTTCAATCTCTGACAATACAGTGAGAAGGCCTTCCCTGATCGCATCGGCATCTGTATCTGAAATGATGCCACAGGCGGCCAACATGGCGGCGTGGGCACGCGAACCTGTGATGTCTTGGGGTGCAAGGCGGCGGTCGTACCCGATAGAGGCATTGATCGCCTCCATGATCGCGTCCGGTCCGGCGGCAAAGCGGCCGCCCCACATCGAGTTTGCGTTGTCGGTCATAAAGGAATGCGCCCATGCGAAAGTTACTGTCCGCCCTGCTTTATACGGCCCTGCTGGGTGTTGCAAACCTTGCTGCGGCGCAAGGCGCTGATCCGGCCAGCCTGCGGGAAGGCGATATGCGCAAACTGGTGTTCCATCCTGCCCCTGTGGCCACAACCGACACCCCTTTTACCAGCGAAGACGGCAGCGACATGGTGCTTGCCGATCTGGAAGGGCGCTATGTTGTGCTGAATTTCTGGGCCACATGGTGCGCGCCCTGCCGTGTGGAAATGCCGCATCTGTCGGCCCTGCAAACCGACCTTGGCGGCGATGACTTCGAGGTGGTGACCGTCGCGGTTGGCCCGAACCCGTTGCCCGCGATGGAGCGGTTCTTTGACGAAATCGAGGTTGATAACCTGCCCTTGCACACGGATGCACGCCAGCGTTTCGCGCGGTCGATGGGGGTGCTGGGTCTGCCGGTGACGTTGATCCTTGGCCCCGACGGCATGGAAATCGCGCGTATGCAGGGCGAGGCGGACTGGTCCAGCCCCAGCGCTGTGGCTATCATTCAGGCGTTGCTGGACGAACCGCGCTAGGCGTGACCGGCTGTCGCGGACAACAGCAACGGATCAATCCCCAGCAGTTTCAGCGCGCTTGACCATTTGTGGTCGTTGTCGTGGCCAAAGATGATGTCTTCACGCGGATCGCAGGTCAGCCAGCCGTTCTGGCGAATTTCGTTTTCCAACTGCCCTGCCCCCCAACCGGCATAGCCCAGCGCCAGCATCGCACGCGCAGGCCCGCGGCCCATGGCGATGTCTTCCAACACATCCATCGTCGCGGTCATGCCGACGGCATCATCCACCTGCAAGGTGCCCAGACCGGATTGATAGTCGGTTGAATGCAACACAAAGCCCCGCCCGCTTTCGACCGGCCCGCCAAAATGCACGCTGATGTCGGGCGTCTCGGCGGTGTGGGGCAGGTCCATCTGGTCCAGCAGATCGGTAAAGCTGATCTGGCTTTGCGGTTTGTTGATAATCAACCCCATGCCACCATCGTCGGAATGGGCGCACAGATAGATCACAGAGCGCGCAAAACGCGGGTCCGCCATGTCAGGCATAGCGATCAGCAGTTTTCCGGCAAGGTCAGTCACAGGCATATCCATCACGCTAGAATGGGCATGGCATCGCGCCTGTGCAAGTTCCTTGATGTCAACCAATCGCCCAAACGTGACTTTTCATGTCAGACGGAATCACCCAATTAGAAGCCATGCAGAAAACATTTCTCATCTCTCTGGCTGTTTGCAGTCTTCCGACCTTTGGCTTTGGCCAATCAGTTGACGAACTTGCGACAGTCACCGTCCTGCCCGGCTGGCGCGAAGAAGGTGGCACCCATGTCACCGCCCTGCGCATCGATCTGGCAGAGGGCTGGAGAACCTATTGGCGCGCACCCGGCGATGCCGGAATTCCGCCTGCGTTCAGCTTTGCCGGATCAGGCATCACATCAATCCAGCCGCATTATCCGGTGCCGGAGGTGTACGAAACCTTCGGGATGCGTTCTATCGGTTATGAAGACAGCGTCACTTTTCCGCTGCGCCTGTCCGTGCCCGACGACGGTGGCGCGATCGGGATCACCGGACAAATCCAGATCGGCGTCTGCGATGATGTCTGCATTCCCGTCACCCTCGACTTTTCTGCAATGTTGCCCCCCGAAGGTGCCGCTGACCCTGCGATCCTCGCCGCGCTGCAAGACCGCCCGATGACGCGGGCAGAGGCGCAGGTGGGTGCCGTGACCTGTGCTGTCACCCCGATCAGCGACGGGCTGCAGGTGGCCACGACGATCACCATCGCACCGAAAGGCACGCAGGAAATCGTCGTGATCGAATCGGGTGATCCGCAAGTCTGGGTGTCTGAACCGCAGGTAACCCGCGCGGGTAGCCAGCTGACTGCCGTTGTTGATATGGTGCATGTCAGCGGTCAGCCCTTTGCGCTGGACCGGTCAGGTTTGCGTTTCACGGTTCTGGGCGATGGCACCGCTGTCGATATCCGTGGCTGCACGGCTGATTAAATCTGGCCGCGCAAACGCCGCATGATGTGGCCGGTCATCGTGACAGCATAGATCACCAGCAACACCAGCATCAGCACCATCGCAAACAGCCCCAGCGCAGGCGCAAAGCCCCCCGACAAAAACGGCAGCGCGGATTGGACGACGGCCCAAGGCCCGCCCGTGACGAGTACCGGCACCACCAGTGCTACAAACAATCCAAACGCCGCAATTGCCCCGATCCCGGCAGGTATCAGCATCGCCAGCCGCCGCCCGCGCAAGGCGCGTTTGGCCGATTGCACCTGTCGCGCAACATCTGCCTGCATCGCCATGATTGACGGCACCACCAGCAAGACCAGCACCATCCCGAAGGCCAGACCAAAGACCAGCGTGACCACTGTCGGCTTCAGAAACTCTGCTTGGGTCGAACCTTCGTATAGCAAAGGTGCCAGACCCAGCACGGTGGTCAGCGTCGTCAGCAAGACAGGGCGCAGACGGTCAACCGTGCCGTCGATGATTGCAGGAACCAACCCGCGTTCGGTCGCATATTCGTCAACCGTCGTGACCAGCACGATGCTGTCGTTAATGATGATGCCAACCATCCCGATCAGGCCAACGACGGTGAACAGGCTCATCGGAATTTGCCAAAGGTAGTGGCCGTAAATGGTGCCGACCAAGGCAAAGGGAATGATCGACATGACGACAACAGGCCGCGTCCAGCTGCTGAAAATCCATGCAAGCGTCAGGTAAATCCCCACCAGCACCAGCGTCAGCCCGACCTGCGCATCGCTCAGGAATTGCCGTTCCTGTTCGCTTTGTCCGGACAGGCGGGTTTCGATGCCGTAGATGCTTTCGATCCGTGGCAAGATATCGGTGGTGATGATTTGCTGGATCTCGGTCGCGCGGGCGGCATCATCGCCGTCCAATTCCCCGATCACGGAAATCAGCTGCACGCCGTTTTCACGACGTACGGTCGAAAATCCACTGCGGGTCTGCACCGTCACCACATCGGCAAGCGGCACATAGACGCCATCGCCTGCACGTACCTGCGTGCGGTCCAGAAAATCCGCAGTCAATTCGCCACTGGGCAATTGCACACGGATCGTGGCTGATCTTGCGCCATCGGGAAAGCTTGCCGCCTCGATCCCGCCCAAAGTGTTGCGCAAGATGCGACCCAGCCCGTCAATATTCAGCCCCAGCGATTGACCCTGCGGGGTCAGTTGCAGCACCAGTTCTTCCTTGTCGTAAGATAACGTATCTTCCAGCGCGGAAATTTCGCTGTATTGGGCAAGTTCGGTTTTCAGCGCCTCGGCCGCGGCTTTCAAGGTTTCGCTGTTCGCGCCGAAAAGCTGGATATCCAGACCATCCGCCGCAGGCCCCGCCCCCCAACTGCGAAACGCCACGGTTTCAGCCATCGGATGCTGCACAATGCTTTCCTGCAGCGCCGTGACAAAGGCGTTGCTGGTGTAGGGGCGGCTGTCGGCGTCAACAAGCTCGATGGTGATCGCACCCAGTTGATCGGCATCCTTGTTTTCGGCACCTGCGATGGACCGGCCTGAATTGCCGCCGATCTCTGCAATCGCGATGATGACGGGGTTGATGCCGTATTCGTCTTCGTATTGTGCGCCCAGCGCGTCGGTCGCGCGCTGCATTTCGCGCATCATTTCCAGCGTGTCGCTGCGCGTCGCACCGGGCAGCATGGCGAAATTGCCTGTGACCTGACTCTGTTCAGGCGCGTTAAAGAACCGCCATGCAACATCGCCGCGAATGACCAAAGCGCTGGATGTCGCAAGCGCCACAAGCGCCAATGCCACCACCGGATAACGCGCACGGATCACCAGCCCCATGAAGGGCTTGAACAAGGTAAAGCGGAACCAGTCAAAGCCGCGGTTGACGTATTTTGACGGACGATCATACCAGTGATCCTTGGCCGAATGCGCAATTGCATGGGCTAGATGGTTTGGCAGGATCAGGAAACATTCAATCAGGCTCGCGATCAGCACAACGATCACGGTATAAGGGATGTCGGCGATCAGGTCGCCAAACCGCCCGCCGATGGCGACCAGCCCGAAAAAGGCGATGATTGTCGTGACACTGGCCGAAAACACAGGGCTGAACATGCGCCGTGCGGCATTTTCGGCGGCGACAGTGGGGGGTTCGCCCAATTGCCTGACGCGGAAATCGGCATGTTCACCCACGACAATCGCATCATCCACCACGATCCCCAAAGTGATAATCAGCGCAAAAAGCGAGATCATGTTGAACGTGATCCCCGCCGCATACATCAGCGCAACCGCCGCCAGCATCGCCACGGGAATACCGAAAGCGACCCAGAACGCTGTGCGTGCGTTCAGGAACAGGAAAAGCAGCGCCACAACCAGCGCCAGCCCCGTGGCGCCATTGGTCAGCAGGATATTCAGCCGCCCCGTAATCTGTTCGGCCCGCGCATTCGCCAGTTCAACCGTCACCCCGTTGGGCAAAGATGCCTGCAATTCCGCCGCCACCCTTTCGACACTGCGCTGCAGACCGATGGCGTCCCCTGTGGCCGACCGCTGGACGATCACCTTGATGGCAGGGTTCGGGCCTACGAAATAGGCGCGGTCGCGGTCGATCCCTTCGGCCTGCACATTAGCGACATCCGCAATCGTCAGGACGGACCCGTCAGGATTGGACCGGAGCGTGATGGCGCCGATATCCTCGGCACTGCGGCGCGCGACACCGGTGCGCAGGCGCGCATTTGACGACACATCACCTGCGGGCGACGCAGCGGTTTCTTCGGCGATCCTTTGTGCGATATCGGCCATGCCGATATCATGCTCGATTAGTGACAGTGACGGCACCTCGACCAAGACCGACGGTGCTGCGACGCCCTGCACGGACACCCGCGTGACGCCTTCGGCAAACAACCGCATCGACAATTCATCGGCAAAGCGCCCCAATTGGTCGAGGCCCACAGGCCCCGCGATGATCACATCGGTAACACGGTCCGACCAGCCACCGCGCCGGACATTGGGATCATCGGCATCGGCTGGCAGGTTGCTGGCGCTGTCCACAGCGATCTGCACATCTTCAGCCGCGCGGTCCATGTCGTAACCGGGTTCAAATTCCAGCGTGATCCGCGCGCTGCCTTCATTGGAACGTGACGAAGACGACGCGACGCCGTCCACCACCATCAGCACCGGTTCCAGCACCTGCACGATTGCGGCATCCACATCTTCGGCACCAGCACCAGACCAACTGACGCTAACGGTGATATTGTCCACGATCACATCAGGAAAGAATTGCGCCCGCATATTGGGGATCGCCAGCACACCGGCAGTCAGCATCAGGATCAGCAGCAGGTTCGCCGCCGTCTTGTGACGGGTAAAGTAGGACAGGATACCGCCTGCGCGCGCTGTCAGCCTGTCGCCACCGGTGGCCATCAGCTGCCCATCCGGCTTTCCAGCCGTTCCACGGTTTCGGACGACACTTCATCCTGTTCGAGTTGCGCGATGATCCGCGCCTTGACGTCATCGGGCATTTGCCCGTCCGCCACGTAGGCAATCAGCCGTGCACGGCGGTCAGCGTCAAGCTGGATCATCTCTGAAACCTCGTCCTCGACCACACCGGGGCGGATCGGGCGGACCTTGATACCGGCACCCAGCAAAGGTGATCGTTCCATAACGACACTGGCACCTTCCAAATCCGTGGCGGCGATAATCACGTCATCACCCTGACGGCGCAGAACATCGACCGGAACCGGCTGCAACCGTTCGTCGGCGTCCACAGTCAGTATCATATTGTCCGACCCGACAGCGGTGGCGGGCAGTAGTGCGACGCCTTCCAGCACCGGTTCGTCGATACGTACGGTGACGAAATCACCGGGGCGAAATCCCGGCGCATTGTCGATCCGGGCAAAAAGCTGCCGCCCTGTCTGGCCAGCGCCAACACTGGCACCTTCGCGCGTGATCTGCCCGTTTGCGGTCAGGTTCACGCCGGATGCATCAAGCGCCACAGTAACAGGCGCGCGCGTCAGGCTGCCATTTTCGTCCAACAGGCGCGCGTATTGCGATGTTGAAACACGAAATGCGACCTCCAGCCGTGTCGGGTCGATCAATCGCGCGAACATTTCATTCGCCGTGACACGCGCGCCGGGGGTGACCGTGACCTCTGTCAGGGTGCCGTCAAAAGCCGCGGTGATTTCGGTGTTGGCAAGGTTGCGTTCAGCCTCGGCCAGATCAATTTCGACCCGCGCCAGCCGCGTCGTCGCCTGATCTATCCGCGCCTGTGCCGTGGCAATGGCCTGCCTGCGGGTCAGAACCGCCGCACCCGCGCTAGAGGCAGCAAGTTCGGCATCCTCGACCGCAGACGTGGTCCCGACACCCCGCCCTTGCAAATCCAGTGCCCGCGCCAGTGCCTGTTCGCGCAACGTTGCCTGTGCGCGCGCAGCGGTCAATTCATCCTGCCCCAGATCAAGCGCCCGCTGCGCATCGCGCAATTCGGCTTGTGCATCTTGCAAATCGGCGCGGGTGCGCGACAAGGCTGCCTGCGCCTCGACCGGATCAATACGCACCAACACCTGACCCGCATTCACGGTGCCGCCTTCGACCAACGCGTCATCTGCGTCCAGCACGGTACCACCGGTGGCCGAGCGTAAATCAAGCATCCGCTGGCTGTGCAATTCGCCAAAGACGACCAGTTCGGGCGTCAGCGTTTGCGCCTCGACCACCAGAACGTTGACGGTGAATTCGCGTTCGCGTTGTGCGAATGTGCGGGGTTCTTGATTCAGACGCGCATCAACCGCGCTGCGCACGGTGTTTGCAGCCCATGCCAATAGCACCAGCGTGATGGAAAGCAGAAAGATGCCCGTCAGGCTTCGTCGCAGAAATCGCATTATTCGTCCTTCATGCCATGCGCTGAAACTGGGCGCGCGCGGCCTCTTGTCCTGTCATACGCCGGAACGGATCATTTCCGTCGCAAATGTTCGTCCAATCGGGGCATGATCTCGACAAAGTTACAGGGCCGGTGCCGGAAATCGAGCTGGCGGCCCAGAATTTCATCCCATGCATCACGGCAGGCACCGGGCGATCCGGGCAGGGCAAAAAGATATGTGCCCTGCGCAACACCCGCCGTTGCACGGCTTTGCACCGCAGAGGTGCCGATCTTTTGCATCGACACGATCGTGAAAATCGTCCCGAACGCGTCGATCTCTTTTTCGTAAACATCGCGATGCGCCTCGACCGTGACATCACGGCCCGTCAGCCCGGTACCACCGGTCGAGATGACAACATCAATGCGATCATCGGCACACCAGACACGCAGTTGATGGGCAATCTGGTCGCGTTCGTCGGGCACGATCGTGCGTTCAATCACCTGATGGCCAGCAGCTTCGATCCGGTCGACAAGGGTCTGGCCGGATTTGTCATCGGCCAGACTGCGTGTGTCACTCACCGTCAGCACGGCGATGCGGACGGGGATAAAGTCTTTTGTCTCGTCAATCCGGCTCATGTCTTCAACCTTGCGTTCAGCGCCAAAAGATCCGCCCAAGCCTCGCGCTTGGCGGCGGTATTGCGCAGCAGATAGGCGGGGTGGAACATCGGCAGGCAGGGTTTGCCCAACACTTCGGTCCAGTTGCCGCGCAATCCGGTGATGCCTTTTTGTCCCAACAGCGCCTGACAGGGCGTGTTGCCCATCAGCACGATGAATTGCGGGTCCGCCAATGCAATATGGCGTTCCAGAAACGGCAGCATCATCGCGATTTCATCGGCATCAGGCGTGCGGTTCGACGGTGGGCGCCACGGCATGACGTTGGTGATATAGACGGCACGGTCCTTGTCCGCATGCGCGCGCCCCAGATCAATCGCCGCCAGCATCCGGTCCAGCATCTGCCCCGCCTGCCCCACAAAGGGTTTGCCAGCGCGGTCTTCCTCGCGGCCCGGTGCCTCGCCCACGATCATCACCCGCGCGCCGGGCTGACCATCGGCAAAGACCGCATTGCGCGCACCGCGTTTGATTTCACACAGCTCATAGGCGGCCATCGCGGTGGCCAAGGCAGGCAGATCAGGTGCCGCCTCTGCCGCAGCGCGCGCGATGGCGACAGGGTCGGCAGCCTGCACGACAGCAGGTGCCATTTCAGCGACAGGGGCAGGTTTTGCGGGCACCGGATCAAGATCATAGCGGTCCAGCGGCGCATCCAGAATAGCATCTGTCACGCCCAGTTCGACCTGCCATTCCAGCGCCGCGCGGTCCTGCCAATATGTGTTCTGCGAATCCATGTCGCCACATTAGGCGCAAACCATACCTTTGTGCAGGCCCTGCGGCATTGAAGCCCGCTAACACCCGCCCTATAACCCCTCGAACGGTGGCAAAGGACATGGCATGACATTCCGCGCAAAGCATCTTTTGGGGATCGAACAGCTACATCCGCTGGAAATCACCACGCTACTGGACCTTGCCGATACCTATGCCGATCACAACAGCCGCGGCCTTGCCCATCGTGAAGTCCTTGCCGGTCTGACCCAGATCAACATGTTCTTCGAAAATTCCACCCGCACGCAGGCCAGTTTCGAACTCGCGGGCAAGCGCCTTGGTGCCGATGTGATGAATATGGGGATGCAGGCATCCTCCATCAAAAAAGGCGAAACGCTGATCGACACCGCCCTGACCCTGAACGCGATGCGCCCTGACCTGCTGGTCGTAAGGCACCCGCAGTCCGGCGCGGTCGATCTTCTCGCGCAAAAGGTCAATTGCGCCGTGCTGAACGCAGGCGACGGACGCCACGAACACCCCACCCAAGCCCTGCTGGACGCGCTGACCATTCGCCGCGCCAAAGGCCGGTTGCACCGTCTGAACATCGCGATCTGCGGTGATATCGCGCACAGCCGCGTGGCGCGGTCCAACATCATGCTGCTGGGCAAGATGGAAAACCGCATCCGCCTGATCGGCCCGCCGACCCTGATGCCCGCAGGCATCGGTGATTTCGGGGTCGAGGTGTACGACGACATGGTCACTGGCCTGAAAGACGTTGATGTTGTCATGATGCTGCGCCTGCAAAAGGAACGGATGGATGGCGGTTTCATTCCGTCGGAACGGGAATATTTCCACCGATATGGCCTCGATGCAGCAAAATTATCCCACGCCAAACCCGATGCGATTGTCATGCATCCCGGCCCGATGAATCGCGGGGTCGAGATTGACGGCAATATCGCCGACGACATCAACCGATCCGTGATCCAGAAACAGGTCGAAATGGGCGTCGCCGTGCGTATGGCCGCGATGGACCTGCTGGCGCGCAACCTGCGCGAGGCGCGGCGCGACACAAGTGTGATGGTGTAAATGATGCTGAATATCCCCGCAAACGATCACGGCGCGCTTTACGTGCTGGAATATACCGGCCCCGCGCAAGAGGTGCTGAGCGATCAGACGATCCTGCAAATGGTCGGGCCCGTGGTGCTGAACATTGATTTTGTGGACCTGATCGCACCGGAACAACGGGTGCAGGTCACCCTGCCCGACCTGATCCGCCAAGGCTATGACCTGCCGCTAACCGATGAACAGGCCAGCATCCTGCGCGCGCTTGATGGCCAAGTCCTGCTGGTCATGTCGCGCGCCTTTGGCGGGCAACAAGCGCAAGACATCGACCTGCCCCCGACGACGCGTCTGGTCATGGTGCTGCGCGATCAATCGGTCATCAACGCCACGGACAAGCTGGTATCAGACGGGGCTGCGGGTAACATAAACGGCCCGCAAGCCGCAAAACCGAAAAAATCCGAAGCAAGGATGAGCGGGATGGTCGCCACCATCGCGCTGTTGGTGATGTTCGCGCTGGTCGGGCTGATGGTCTGGGTCGGCCGATGATGTATTGCAAAGGAACCGCCGCATGACAGCCATTTTCTTTGCCAACGCCCGCGTGATCGATCCTGTGGCACTCACCGATGAACTTGGCTCGGTTCTGGTCGTAGACGGGCTGATCCACGCGGTATCCGGTGCCGATGCCACGCCACCTGTCGGCGCAAAGGTCATTGATTGCGGCGGGATGTGCCTTGCCCCCGGTATCATCGACATCGGCGTGAAAGTCTCTGAACCGGGCGAACGGCACAAGGAATCCTTTCGCTCTGCCGGACGGGCCGCCGCAGCAGGCGGTGTGACCACTATCGTCACACGCCCCGACACCGACCCCGCCATCGACACACCGGAAAAACTGGAATTCGTCGCGCGCCGCGCACAGCTTGACGCGCCGGTGCATGTCCTGCCAATGGCCGCGCTGACCAAAAACCGCGATGGCCGAGAAATGACGGAAATCGGCCTGCTGAAAGATGCGGGCGCCGTGGCCTTCACCGATTGCGACCACGTGGTCACGAATACCAAGGTGCTGTCGCGCGCGCTAACCTATGCCAGATCACTGGATGCGCTGGTGATCGGGCACACCCAAGACCCCGGCCTGTCCGAAGGTGCTGTGGTCACATCAGGCAAATTCGCGTCCCTGCGCGGCCTGCCGGGTGTATCTCCGATGGCCGAACGGATGGCGCTGGATCGTGATATCAGCCTGCTGGAAATGACTGGCGCGCGCTATCACGTGGATCAGATCACAACTGCCCGCGCGCTTCCCGCACTGGAACGGGCCAAGCGGAACGGGCTAAAAATTACTGCGGGCGTCAGCATCCACCATTTGACGCTGAACGATATGGATGTCGCCGATTACCGCAGTTTCTTCAAACTCACCCCGCCCCTGCGGGCCGAGGATGACCGGATCGCGGTGGTGCAGGCCGTGGCCGAAGGGCTGATCGATGTGATCTGTTCGATGCACACACCGCAGGACGAAGAAAGCAAACGCCTGCCCTTTGAAGAGGCGGCCAGCGGCGCCGTTGGTTTGGAAACCCTGCTGCCCGCCGCGATGCGGCTTTACCATGCAGGCCAGATCGACCTGCCACGCCTGTTTCGCGCGCTTTCCCTCAATCCCGCCCGCCTTTTGGGGCTGGCAGCGGGTCGGATGCTGG
>PUNR01000310.1 GCA_003551805.1 Loktanella sp. | reverse complement strand
CTCGCGCAGGTCAAGTGCTGCCCAATCGGCACCCGGCACCTGCGCGGTAATCCCGTCGATCACGCAGGCCGGATCTGGTTCCACCGATAGAAACGCCGCGTTGCGCAGGCCCGTCGTGATCCAGACGCGCCGCCAGCCTGCCAGTCGCGCGGGCAAGGGGTTTGCATTGGCGTGGGTCGCTAAATTGACAAGCGAGCCATAGCCGAAGAACGCAGGATCACTCATTCGCGCGCCCGCAAGACCTGCGCAGGTTTTGCCGCCAAGGGGCGCAGCGCAAAGAACAAGCCTGCCAGCAATGATGCCATGATGCCGCCGCCGATGATCAGCAAGGCATTACCCCAGATCACGGTATAGCTGGTGTTCATGATAAAGGTAGCGACTGCCCATCCGCCCAGAATACCAGCGCCAAGCGCGACCACGCCCGCCGCCAGACCCAACAGGGCCGAACGCAGCGCAAAGCTGGCCAAGATCGACCGCCGCGATGCGCCAAGCGTTTTCAAGACGGCGGCTTCATAGGTGCGTGACCTCTCGCCCGCTGCAGCCGCACCGATCAGCACCAGAAACCCTGTGACCAGCGTGATCAGCGCGCCATAGCGCGTCGCCGCCGACAGACCGCCGACAAGCGCAATCACCTGATCAATCGCATCGCGCACGCGGATCGCGGTGATATTGGGGTAAGCGGTCGCCAGATCGCGCAGAATAGCTGTTTCCGCCTCTGGCGTGGCATAGACGGTGGAAATCCAGCTATGCGGCGCACCTTCCAGCGCAGACTGGTTCATCGCCAGTACAAAGCCGATGCCCGCATCTTCCCAACTGACATTGCGAAAACTCGTGACCTCGCCTGTGATATCGCGGCCAAGGACGTTGACTGTCAGCATATCACCCAGTTGCAGGCCAATCTCGGCGCCTTCTTCGGCGGCAAAACTGATCTGGGGCGGGCCGTCGTAATCATCGGGCCACCATGCACCTGCGGTAATCTCGGTTCCGGTGGGTTGGGCACCGGCATAGGTGATCCCACGATCGCCGCGCACGACCCAATGGCCGCCCGCCACCTCGGTTGCGGATTGCCCGTTGATCTGGGTGATGATGCCGCGCAGCATTGGTGCGCTGTCATAGCGGCTGACGGCGTCATCCTCGTCCAGCCGCGCGCGGAAACCGTCGATCTGGTCAGGCTGGATGTCGACAAAGAAATAGCTGGGGGCAACAGCAGGTAAATCATCGGCAAAGGCCGTGCGCAGATTGCCGTCAATCTGACCGACTGCCGCCAGCACGGTCAGGCCAAGGCCAAGCGACAGCACCACAGACGTAGATTCCCCGCCGCGCGCGCCGATCGACCCTAACGCCATGCGCAGCGCGGTATTTCCCCGTGCGGCCTTGCGCAGACGCCGTGCCACCCAACGGATGACGAAAGCGGCAAGGATCAGGATGGCCAGTGACCCTGTGATCCCCCCCGCTGTCCAAAGTGTTAGGAACAACGTCCCAGAAAACCACACTGCTGCACCCACCAGAAGAACCACCAGCCCAGCGATTACCACCAGATAAGGCCAGCCGGGCAGGGTGCGCGACGCTGCAAAGGCATCCCGAAACAAGGTGGCTGCGCGGATGTCTTCGGTCTTGGCCAAGGGCCACAGAGTAAAGATCAGCGCCGCCAGAACGCCGTAAACGGCCGCCTCGACCAAGGGGGCGGCGTAGATGGTAAAGACCGCTGGCACGGGCAGACGCGCCTCGATCAAGGGCGCAAAAAGAACGGGTAAACCTGCGCCCAGCACCAAGCCAAGCGTGACCCCCGCCAATGTCAGCACGCCGATCTGGATGAAATAAGTCAGGAAAATCGTCGCCCGCGTCGCCCCCAGCGTTTTGAGCGTGGCAATCACGCTGGTCTTGCCCGCCAGATATGCGCGCACAGCGGCAGACACGCCGACACCGCCGACCGCCAGACCGGACAGGCCCACAAGGATCAGAAACGCCCCGATCCGGTCAACGAATTGCTCTGCCCCGCCGGCACCGCGCCTGCTGTCGCGCCAGCGCAGGCCGGCATTGCGGAACTGGCTTTCAGCTTGTTGTGCGAGAACGGCAAGGTCCGCGCCTTCCGGCAGGTCCAGTCTGTATTGCGTCGAAAACAATGTCCCTTCGACGATCAGGCCGGAACCCGCCAGACTGTCCGTCATTACAATAGTGCGCGGGCCAAGACCAAAACCCGCCGCAGCATTATCGGGGAACCGTTCCAGAATGGCGCGCAGCGTGAAATCAGCGTCGCCCAGCCTGAACTTATCGCCGGGGACCAGCCCGAGCCTGTCAGCCAGCACACGTTCCATAACGCCGCCTTGATCCGCCAGCGCCTGATCCAGCGGCATGGCAGGGTCCAGTTGCACCTGCCCGATCAGCGGGTAGGCGTCATCCACTGCGCGTATCTGCGTCAGGCCACGTTCTGTCGTGCCGTCACGGTGCACCACGGCCATTGACCGGAAATCAACGGTTTCGGAAATGTTGTCAGAAATGCTTTCCAGCCATGCGCGTTCTTCGTCGCGGGCAAAGCGGTAGGTGAATTCCACCTCGGCATCGCCACCCAACAGGGCGGCACCATCG
>PUNR01000421.1 GCA_003551805.1 Loktanella sp. | reverse complement strand
AGGCGATGGAACTGATCCGCGGGTTGCGCGGTCTCAATATCGTCGGCTGCGATCTTGTCGAGGTGTCACCGCCCTATGACCCGTCGGGCAATACCGCGCTGACGGGCGCGAACCTGATGTTCGAGATGCTGTCGATCCTACCGGGTGTGCCGTACAGATGATGGATGTCGTGGTCTGCATTATTGCGGTTCTGGTCCTGCTGGTGCTGGGGACAATGGCCTATGTCCGGCTGGCCCCCAACGATATCGCCCGTTGGCATCAGCTGGAACAAGTGGATGGCCCCAGTGATCTGGCACAGGCAGGCGGGTTTCGCGCCGTGCGCCGTATCACAGCGGACCCTGTCGATGTGTTGGCGGCGGCTGACCGCATCGCAACCGCCACGCCACGCACGACAAAGGTCGCAGGTGCTGTGGATGATGGGATGATGACCTATCAGACAAGGTCGCTCATTTGGGGGTTTCCCGATCACACGACCGTCGCTGTGCAAGGTGATTTGTTGGTGATCTATGGCCGTCTGCGCTTTGGTGGGTCGGATATGGGCGTGAACCGCGCACGGGTGCAAGATTGGCTGATCCAGCTTGGCCCCTTGACCGATCCGCGCTGATCGGCCAATCGGGGTGCCATGATAGCCGCAGAAAAAATCGAACAGATCATCGACCGTTTCCAGTTTCTGGAAGCGAAGATGTCTGATGGCGCCAATGCAGGCGATATCGCCGCACTTGGCCGCGAATATGCTGAATTGCGGCCGGTGGTCGAAACCGTCACAGCCTACAAAGACCTGTTGGCCCAGATCGCAGAGGCGCAGGCGCTGCTGAAAGACCCCGAAATGCGCGGTCTTGCCGAAGAAGAACTGCCGCAGTTGAAGGCGGCGCTGGCAGAGTCCGAACAGGCCGTCCAACTGGCACTGTTGCCCAAAGATGCCGCCGACGCGCGCCCGGCCTTGCTTGAAATCCGCCCCGGCACCGGCGGCGATGAGGCATCGTTGTTCGCGGCAGACCTTTTGCGCATGTATCAACGTTATGCCGAGGCGCAGGGATGGCGGTTTGAAATTCTGGAACAAAGCCTGACCGAACTGGGCGGCATCAAAGAGGTTGTGGCCCGCGTCGCTGGTGAAGGCGTCTTCGCGCGGCTGAAATACGAAAGCGGTGTGCACCGAGTCCAGCGCGTGCCTGAAACCGAAAGCGGCGGGCGCGTTCATACATCCGCTGCGACAGTGGCCGTCCTGCCAGAGGCGCAGGATGTCGATATCCAGATCAACCCCAATGATTTGCGCCTTGATACGATGCGCGCCAGTGGGTCGGGCGGGCAACACGTCAACACCACCGATTCGGCGGTGCGTATCCTGCATATTCCCACCGGCATCATCGTCGTTAGCGCCGAAAAATCGCAGCACCGCAACCGCGAGATTGCGATGCAGGTTCTAAAAACGCGGCTGTTCGATCTGGAACGCCAGCGGATCGATGGCGAAAGATCGGCGGATCGCAAGGCGCAGGTCGGGTCGGGCGACCGGTCAGAACGCATCCGCACCTATAATTTCCCGCAAGGGCGGCTGACTGATCACCGGATCAACCTGACGCTTTATTCACTTGGGCAGGTAATGGCGGGCGATCTGGATGCAATCATCGACGCCCTGCAATCCGAGGCGCAGGCGGCACTTCTGGCCGAGATGGGCGCGTGAACGGGTTTTTTGCGGGCGGGCGCTATTGGGATCTGACCGCCGATGAGGCGGTTTTGCTGGACCGTGCCCGCGCGCAACTGATGGCAGCAGGCATTGCAGATGCCGGTCACGAATCGCGGCTGATCTGGGCGCATGTGGCAGGGGATGCCGCGCGCTTTGCCGCACTGGTCGCACAGCGCGCCGCACGCGCGCCGCTGTCGCATTTGCTGGGCTACCGCGATTTCTACAACCACCGATTTGTGGTCACACCCGATGTGCTGGACCCGCGTCCCGATACCGAATCAATCGTCGCCGCAGCACTTGACCAGCCATTTGCCACTGTGCTGGACCTTGGCACCGGATCGGGCTGCATCTTGTTGTCATTGCTGGCAGAAATGCCACAGGCAAAAGGCGTGGGCGTTGATATCTCTGACGCAGCCCTTGCCGTGGCTATGCAAAACCGGACAGCGCTGGGGCTGGGTCAGCGGGCCGCATTTGTCAGATCCGACTGGTTTGCCGATGTCACTGGCACGTTCGATCTGATCATTTCCAACCCGCCCTATATCGCCGCTGTGGAAATGGCAGCCTTGCAACCCGAAGTGCGCTTGCACGAACCCCATATGGCGCTGACCGACCATGCAGACGGGCTGTCGTGTTACCGGATCATCACCGCAGGCGCATCTGCACATCTTGCACAGGGCGGGCGGTTGATCGTGGAGATCGGCCATAGCCAGGCCGCCGATGTTCGCGCGCTTTTTATTGCGGCAGGCTTTGCTGATCCGATCGTTATTCGCGATCTTGACGGACGCGACCGGGGTGTCGCAGGCTGGTGGCGCGGCTAACGGCAGCGGATTGCTGCAAATCTGACCGATCTGGGCAGTTTTGACTTGTCTTAGCGTAAATGCCATGCTTATTGCAGTATATCGGATGGGTAAGAGAACGT
>PUNR01000145.1 GCA_003551805.1 Loktanella sp. | reverse complement strand
TGACCGAACGGCTGGAACATCGCGCGGGCGATTTGAGTCACGGGCAGAAACAATGGCTCGAAATCGGGATGTTGCTGGCACAGGACCCTCGGTTGTTGCTTGTCGACGAACCCGCCGCAGGCATGACACCTGCGGAACGCGAACATACCACCGATCTGTTGATCCGTGCGGCAAAGACACGGGCGGTGGTCGTGATCGAACATGATATGGAATTTATCCGGCGGCTGAATTGCCGCGTGACCGTTTTGCACGAGGGGTCGGTGTTGGCCGAAGGCTCGCTCGATCATGTGACCAAGAACCAGCAGGTGATTGATGTTTATCTGGGGCGCTGAACAATGCTGAACGTGGACAACCTGACCCTGCATTATGGTGCCTCGCAGATTTTATGGGGTGTGTCGCTGACCGCGCAGGCGGGGGCGGTGACAGCGGTTATGGGCACCAATGGTGTCGGCAAGACCAGCCTTTTGCGTGCGATTGCGGGGCGGCACCCCTATTCGGGCGGCACGATCACGCTGGACGGGCAGGTGTTGGATCATCCGCGCGCGGCACAGGCGGCACAGGCGGGCATCGCCTATGTGCCGCAAGGGCGTGAAGTGTTTCCGCTGCTGACAGTTACCGAAAACCTACAAACCGGTTTCGCTTGTCTGCCCCGCAGTGACCACAAAATCCCCGACCGGATATATGATTTGTTTCCCGTTCTGAAGCAGATGAAAGACAGGCGCGGGGGTGATCTGTCTGGCGGCCAGCAGCAGCAACTGGCCATCGCGCGGGCCTTGATCGCGCGGCCCAAGGTTTTGCTGCTCGATGAGCCGACCGAAGGTATCCAGCCCAATATCATTAAGCAGATCGGCAAGGTGATCGCACTTTTACGAGAAGAGGGCGAGATTGCCATCGTGCTGGTCGAACAATATTTCGATTTCGCCTACAATCTGGCAGACCAGTTCTGTGTGCTGAATCGTGGCGAGGTGGTTCTGTCCGAACCCGCTGGCGCCGTCAGCCGTGACGATATTCTGCAACGCGTGTCGATCTGACCGCCCAAAACCCAAGCTGCCAAGGCCTCCATTTGATCCATGTCAATTTAAGTTGACACATTATGTGTAACTTAAATTAGACACATAGTGGAGAAGGCCATGCGGATTCTGTTCATTCACCCCAATTACCGCTCTGGTGGCGCGGAAATCGCCGGATCATGGCCGCCTGCATGGGTCGCATATCTGACAGGGTCGCTGCGGCGGGCAGGGTTTGAAGATATCCATTTCATTGATGCAATGACCAATGACATCAGTGATGCCGAACTGGCCCCGCAAATCGCCGCGATCAAGCCCGATGTTGTGGGTGTGACTGCGATCACCCCGTCAATCTATCGCGCCGAGGATGTCTTGCGCATTGCCAAGGAACAGGTGCCCGGTGCCTTGCGCGTTCTGGGCGGGGTGCATGCGACCTTCATGTATAAACAGGTTCTGTCCGAAGCGCCTTGGGTCGATGTCATCGTGCGCGGCGAAGGCGAAGAGATCATCACCGAACTGATGCTGGCCGTGCGCGACGGGCGCTGGCCCGATGAAAAGCGCCAGATCAAGGGGCTGGCCTTTATCGACGGGGATGAAATTGTCGCGACCCCCGCTGCCAGCACGGTGAAGGATCTCGACGGGATCGACCCCGACTGGACGATTCTTGAGTGGGAGAAATACATCTACATCCCGCTGAACACCCGTGTCGCGATCCCGAACATGGCGCGTGGCTGTCCGTTCACCTGTTCGTTCTGCAGCCAGTGGAAATTCTGGCGCGATTACCGCGTGCGCGATCCCAAAAAGGTCGTCGATGAAATCGAACGGCTGGTGAACGATCAGGGCGTGGGGTTCTTCATCCTTGCCGACGAAGAGCCGACCATAAACCGCAAGAAATTCATCCAGTTCTGCGAGGAATTGATCGCGCGGGGCCTGCCGGACCGCGTGAAATGGGGCATCAACACGCGCGTGACGGATATCTACCGCGACCGCGATTTGCTGAAATTCTACCGCAAGGCAGGGCTGGTACATGTCAGCCTTGGCACCGAAGCGTCGGCGCAGATGAAGCTTGACCAGTTCAACAAGGAAACCAAGGTCGAGGAAAACAAAGAGGCGATCCGCCTGCTGCGCGAGGCCGATATTCTGGTCGAGGCGCAATTCATCGTCGGGCTGGATAACGAAACCGCCGAGACGCTGAATGAAACCTACAAGATGGCTTGGGACTGGCAGCCTGATCTGGCCAACTGGGCAATGTATACGCCTTGGCCCTTCACGCCGTTGTTTCAGGAATTGAAGGACAAGGTCGAGGTGTTCGACTTCAGCCGCTATAATTTCGTGACGCCGATCATGAAACCTGCCGCCATGACGCGGGGCGAACTTTTGGACGGGGTGATGAACAATTACCGCCGGTTTTATATGCGCAAGGCGCTATTCCATTATCCGTGGCGGGGTACGGGGTTCCGACGGCGGTATCTTTTGGGGTGCCTCAAGGCGTTTATGAAGGCAGGCTTTGCGCGTACCTTCTACGATCTGGGCAAGGTCGGCTATACGGGGCCGCAATCCAAAAACAACCTCGATTTCCAATTTGACGCGACCCGCACCATCGCCGAGGCACAGATGGA
>PUNR01000263.1 GCA_003551805.1 Loktanella sp. | reverse complement strand
TGCTGGCCATTTCGACCATTTCACCAAGATCCTTGTCGTGCAGTTTGTCGGCGGCGTCGGCAAGGCTGCTGGAAATCTGCCCCAGCGTGCGTTCCTGCGGGGAACCGCCGCGCATTTCTTCCGAGGCTCGGCGTAATGCGGCGGCTACATCTTTGACCTCGTCCGCGACGCCCGCTTTGGCGTCATCTGCGGAAGCGCGCACCTCGGTCACGGCTTCTTCATATTTGTGCAGTGCGGCATTCTTAATATCGACCGCAACGCTTCCTGCCGCAGCTTTGACATCTTCCTTTTCGAAGGATGGGTCTTTTGTGTGATCATTTGTCATTTGAATTGCCTTTCGGGCAGTGCAGGCGCAACGGGTGCTACCCGGTCGCGGATTTCTACTTTCGGCGCTGATACGCTCTGCCTTGATGAACATGCCGACGGTTATGTTGTTCCGGAAAACATCTGACCGATGCGCGGAAAGCTGCCTTTGCGCAAAACCTCGATGCTGAACCCGCTGCAGACTTGCGAAAAGGTACACTCACAGCTGTGGCCAAGGTCCGCGACCAGCCGGTCAGCGGCCTGCCTGCCACTGATAAGCCCGCCGGTGTCGCCCGACCAATTCACCATAACGATATCGGTATCAGCGGCGGTGTCCTGACAGATACGTGCGGCCAATCCGACGCTTTCTGCATCGGTCAGGAAATACAGCACCTCTGACAACACGATCAGATCAGGCACGGCATTCGGCCAGTCGGCGGGAACTGAACCGTGGGTGAAAGTGACATGCGGATGAGTCACACGAGACCGTGCCACCGACAGTGCGCGTTCGGTGCAATCCGTCGCGATCAGATGATCACAACGCGGCGCCAAATGTGCCGTCAATGCCCCCGCGCCACAGCCAACCTCCAGCGCGCAGCGATACTGCGTACGCGGCAGGCTTTGCACGGTCTTGGCAAATTTGCCTTGCTCATAAGGGCTGGCATGGGTGTTCCATGGATCATCCGCTGCCGCATATAGATTGGCCAGATGCGTATGAATGTCAGGTGTCGGCAAGGAACACCTCTGGGTGATGGATGAAATGCATCTGCATGGCGGGGGCCATCACGAACCCCTGTGGATCGTCCGTGATCAGGTCGGTCATCTGGCTGCGATGGCAGGCAATAGCTGCTGTTTTCGCGGCCTGATGCGCTTCGGTATCAAAGCGGATAATCCCGGCAGGCACGGCACCGTCGTATTCCGAAAACCGCCCCCAGATCGGATAGCTCCAGAGTTTTGCTTGCCCATGGCGGGCAGCCGCCTGCCGGGCAAGGGCGGCGGTGGCGACGTGATCCTTGTGGGGATCGCCTTGCCACGCCGTCACCAAAGCCGTTGCTGCGACCGCATCCATGACCGACACGATCGCCGCGACTGCCGCAGGTGATGTGTCCGCGATGTGACAATCGCGAAAGCCAAGGTCATGGACCGTGATCTTCGGATGCAACGCATGGACCGCCGCCCGCAGTTCCGCTGCCCGCATCTGCGCAAGCATATCGCCATCAATGCTGGGCGAATTTGGATGCGACAACCGGCCATCCGTGACGACGATGACCGCAACACACCGTCCCGCCATCGCGGCCTCGCGCAGCAATCCGCCGCAGCCAAGGCTTTCGTCATCCGGATGCGGCGCGAGCACGACAAGCCCCCCTGATCCCACGATGTCGTCCATCGCGGCAAAAGGCGCGGTTGCGGCACGGATCATCATCTCGCTCAGCCGCAACATGACGACGCTGTCCAGAAGTCGCCGACAGGTCCGGCAGTTTCCGCCAAGGCAGCTGCGACGCGCTGCAATGCTGCGTCTGGTGCCGCCTGCCGCAGATAGAAAGACAAATCGCGGCGGATGCGTTCGACGGGGTGGCCGCTGAAAAAAGACGCCGTCCCCAGCGCGCGATCAACATCGGATATGGTCGTGGTCGCTGCGCGTTCGACAATCAGCCGCGCCATGACAGATTGCGTTGCCGTCGTCGGGTCTGCGTCACGCATTTCCACAGCGAATGCAGCCTTTTCGATCCACAATCGGGCCGTTTCACACGCCATCACGCCATGTGCAAAACGCACGGCCTGATGCGGGTCGGACAAACGGTCTTGCGCAGCAAGATCACTGCGCATCGCCTCAACCAACGCCTCGATCCCGCCTAGTTGCGCGGCGGCATAACGCCAGACGCCGCCGTGGAAATGCGGCTCTCGGTGATAATCATCCGGCCCGCCCAGAAACGCATGGCGCGAAAGACGCAGTCCGCCGGCATCAAAATTGCCCGACAGCGTTGCGCGCATGCCGCTGACCTGCCACGGCGTCGGGTCGGCGCGGCGCGTATCATCGGCAGGGGCCATGACCAGCCGCGTGGCGCCATCGGCCGTTTTCCCGCTGATTACCGCCAGCGATACCAGCCCAAGACCGGACGCAAACCGTTTCTGCCCCGACAGGTGCAGATGGTCGCCATCAACCCTGATCGTCACTGGCTCTGCGCCGTCTGCACCCCAGACGCCCATCAAGGCGCCACCGCGCACTGCGCGCGCAATGCGGGCCTGCGTGCTTGGTTCGCCGTAAAGCGTCAGCAATTTGACAGCGTTCACATGCCCTTCGTACAACCGTGCGACCGCCAGATTTGCGCGTCCCAAAAGGCGCAGCAC
>PUNR01000306.1 GCA_003551805.1 Loktanella sp. | reverse complement strand
GTATATATTAAAAATAAATAACCCTCTTTCTATAAAGAGGGGTTTTTTATAGATAAAGTTTTTAATAATTCTTTATTGTTTATTATATTTTGAACTTTTAGTTTAACATATTGTATTTCTATGTCTGTTATTTCTATACCTAATCTTTCATCAGCATCGTGTTTAATAACATCATAACACATAGATGTATATTTAGGTGTTTCGTTTATGAATAGTTCTTCTACATATTCGTTGTATAAGAATTTTATTAATGCATCAAGGTGGCTCATATTTCGTCTGTTTTATTTGTTATTTAAGATTTTTTCTAATTTAATTTCTGTCATTTTCTGTTAAATTCAGCAGCAATTCAAAAACCACGGGATCCGGACTGATCCCGTGGTTCCAAGGTCTGGCTGGTGCGGGATTCTAAAACAGGTCGTGCCAGATCGTGCCGTCAAAGCAGCGCAGCTTTGCAGTTGCAGAATCAAAGTAAATATCGCCCGCCTCTGCCATCGCAGGCATCGTGCCCGGCAACAGTTGCAGCAACCCAGCCAGTTGCACGCTCCCGCTTGCGGCCACGATCCTGATCGCAGACTGCCAGTTTGTGCCGTCTGGCGATACTTTGATGCTGAAATCATCGTCTCCTGCCAGCCCCAATTCGGCCCGTCCGCCATAGCTGGTCTGGAATACCAACGCCGCCGTGTCATCTGACGTGGCCTTGTTAATCTTGATCTGGTGGCCAGCGCCTTCGTTATCAAACAGCGCCGCTGTCGCCCGCAGGGCCAGCCGGTTGGTCGCATCAGCCGTTGCATTGATCCCAAGAGCAGGCAAGTTTTGCAAATCCGGCATCTCTCCCTTGGGCGTCCATTGCCCTTCGGTCCAGACATGCAGCGCGCCCGCATCTGCCACCCAAGCGACCCAGCCACCCACAGGTGCGACAAAGAGCCACCCCCCACCCCGCCAGGTGGCAATCTTGCCCGCCTGTGCAGCCCATGCGCCATGACTGCCCACCGGCACGGCCCAGGATTGCCCTTCTGCCGGGGTCGCTGGTGGTGTCGTTTGCGCGACTGATTCCAGCGTCAGTTGGACGATCAGGTCCAAAAGCTCGATCGCTTCGTTATGGGTGACGTGTTTTTGCGCCTGTGCTGGCATGATGAAGGGCAAGGACAGCTTGGGGGTCTGGTCGGACATGCGATAGGCACCTTTTCAATCGGGGATGCCGCATCCTGCACCAAAGATGTTAAATCCCGCCTGCCCCACCGTTCCAGCATTAACGAATCCTTAAGCCTGATCCGGCAAAACGAGGTTAACGAACCTTTGTCGCAGGATGGCACCATGACGAAACGCGCACTGATTACCGGCGTCACAGGGCAGGACGGGTCTTATCTGGCGGAATTCCTGCTTGGCAAAGGCTACGAGGTGCACGGCATCAAACGCCGCGCGTCGATGTTCAACACCGCCCGGGTCGATCACATCTATCAGGACCCCCAGACGGACAACGCCCGTTTCGTGCTGCATTACGGCGATCTGACCGACACATCCAACCTGACGCGGATCATGGCGCAGGTGCAGCCTGACGAAGTCTATAACCTTGGCGCGCAATCACATGTTGCAGTCAGCTTTGAAGCGCCTGAATACACCGCCGATGTCGATGCAATGGGCACGCTGCGCCTGCTGGAATCGATCCGTTTTCTGGGACTGGAAGGCAAGACGCGGTTCTATCAGGCATCGACGTCCGAACTATACGGACAGGTCGCGCAATCACCGCAAACGGAACTGACACCGTTTCATCCCCGCAGCCCTTACGGTGTGGCGAAGCTTTATGCCTATTGGATCTGCGTAAACTATCGCGAAGCCTATGGGATCTATGCCTGCAACGGCATCCTGTTCAATCACGAAAGCCCGCGGCGCGGCGAAACCTTTGTCACCCGCAAAATCACGCGCGGGCTGACGAATATAGCACTCGGGCTGGAAAGCTGCCTTTACATGGGCAATATCGACGCGCTGCGCGATTGGGGTCATGCGCGCGATTACGTCCGGATGCAGTGGATGATGCTGCAACAGGACCAGCCCGAAGATTACGTCATCGCCACAGGCGTGCAACATTCGGTGCGCGATTTCATTCGCTGGACCGCCGCCGAACTGGGCATTGATCTGGACTTTGCGGGGCATGGCAGCGGTGAAACCGCGATTGTCACCGCCGTGCGCAGCGATCTTGCACCCAAGGTCAAGGTCGGCGACACCATCATGCGCATCGACCAGCGCTATTACCGCCCCGCAGAGGTGGACACCCTGCTTGGCAATCCAGCCAAGGCCAAGGCCAAGCTTGGCTGGACCCCGCAAATCACCGCCCAACAGATGTGCGCCGAAATGGTCGCCGAGGATTACCGCGCCGCACGCCGCCACGCGGTTTTGCGCGATTACGGGCTTGAACTGCCCATGGCGATGCAGGGCTAGGGTATGCGGATATATCTTGCAGGTCACAACGGCATGGTAGGCAGCGCGATCCTGCGTCTGCTGCGCGCAACGGGCACAGACGACGTTATCACTGCCGACAGGCCTGATCTGGACCTGACCGACCAGCGGGCCGTGCGCGATTTCATGCAGGCACAGCGCCCTGATGCGGTGATCCTTGCTGCGGCCCGTGTCGGCGGAATCATGGCCAATGCGACCTATCCTGCGGATTTCATCCATGACAACCTGATGATCGCAAGCAATGTCATCCACGCGGCCCACGCTGCGGGTGTGCAACGCTTGCTGCAACTGGGATCATCCTGCATCTACCCCCGCGATACCGCCCAGCCGATCACCGAAAACGCGCTGCTGACCGGCCAGCTAGAGCCGACAAACGCCCCCTATGCCATCGCCAAGATCGCCGCGATCAAACTGTGCGAAAGCTATAACCGCCAATATGGCCGCGACTACCGGTCTGTCATGCCGACCAACATTTACGGTCCGGGCGACAATTTTCACAGCAACCACGCGCATGTGCTGCCCGCGCTTCTGTTACGGTTTCACACAGCACGGCAGACCGGCGCAAAGCACGTCACGATCTGGGGCAGCGGCACGCCTCGGCGTGAATTTCTGCATGTCGACGACGTGGCGGCGGGGGCACTGTTTGTCATGGGTCTCGACAAGGGGCGCTATGCCGCTGAAACCATGCCGGACCAAAGCCATCTGAACATCGGCTGGGGCACCGATATCAGCGTCCTTGATCTGGCACAGATGATCGCCGATCTGACCGGGTTTCGCGGCGCTATTCTGTGCGATGCCAGCAAACCCGACGGCACCCCGCGCAAAGTTCTGGATACATCGCGCATGCAACGGTTGGGCTGGGCACCCCGGATCACTCTGCCAGACGGTTTGCGCGCCACTTACGATTGGTTCTTGTCACAGCAAAAGGCAGGGCGTGCCCTGCGATGCAGTTAGGGTCGTAACATGTCAAAAATCACCCCTGTTGTCCTTTGCGGCGGGTCGGGCACGCGGCTTTGGCCGGTGTCGCGGCAAAGCTACCCCAAACAATTCTCGGCGCTTATGGGCGAGGAAAGCCTGTTTCAGGCCAGCCTCCAGCGGTTCGCCAGTGTCGCATTCGCACCCCCGGTGATCGTAACCGCCGACCAGTTCCGCTTTATTGCCGTGCAGCAGTGCCATGCGGCGGGCGTAACACCGCAGGCCGTGCTGATCGAACCCGACGGGCGCGATACCGGTCCCGCTGTGCTTGCCGCAGCAATCCATCTGGCACAAACAGACCCCGACGCGCTCATGCTGGTCGCCCCGTCTGACCACGTGATCCCCGATACGGCGCATTTCGTCCGGACCATCACAGCAGCGGTACCCCCCGCAAAGGGCGGGCAATTGGTCACTTTCGGGATCACACCGGACCGACCGGAAACAGGCTATGGCTATCTGGAATTGGCAGAGCCACCCGTTTGGGACACCAAGGTCCTGCCACTGCTTGGATTTGTCGAAAAGCCGAATGCCGCAGCTGCCGCCACCATGCTGGCAGATGGTCGGTATCTGTGGAACGCGGGTCTGTTTCTATTCAGCGCGCGGGCAATTCTGGCAGCTTTTGCGCGCCACGCCCCTGTGATGCTAGACGCGGTTCAGGCGGCCATGGATAATGGCAGCCACGATCTGGGGTTTCTGCGGCTTGCGCCGGAACACTGGTCGCGCGCACCAGCCCTTTCGATTGATTACGCCGTCATGGAACAGGCCGATAATCTTTGCGTGGCGCCCTACACAGGGCAGTGGTCCGATCTTGGCGATTGGGCTGCAATCTGGCGCGAGACTGAAACAGACGGGCTCGCCCTGTCAGGGGCAGCGCAGGCGATTGATTGTACCGGAACCCTGTTGCGCGCCGATAACGAGGGACAGGTCATCATCGGGATCGGCCTGCAAGATATCGTCGCCATCGCCCTGCCGGATGCGGTTCTGATCAGCCACAAAAGCCGCGCACAGGATGTCAAAGCTGCGGTCGGCCTGCTGAAAGCGACGCAAGCCGTTCAGGCAGACAGGTTTCCCAAGGATCACCGGCCATGGGGCTGGTTTGAAAGCCTGGTGGTCGGCGACAGGTTTCAGGTCAAACGCATCGTGGTTAACGCGGGTGAAGCACTGTCGCTGCAATCGCATGTGCACCGGTCCGAACACTGGATCGTGGTGCAGGGCACGGCGCGGGTCACTTGCAATAACAAAGTCAAACTGCTGACCGAGAACGAATCTGTTTACATTCCCCTCGGGTCCACGCACCGCTTGGAAAACCCCGGCAAATTGCCCATGGTCTTGATCGAGGTGCAAACCGGCAGCTATCTGGGCGAAGACGACATCATTCGCTATGAAGATGTCTATGCCCGCGAGACGCGGCCAAAAGAAAGGCAAAAGACATGCGCGTGCTCGTCACTGGCGGCGCCGGATATATCGGCAGCCATACCCTGATCGAACTGATGGCTCAGGGCCACGAAGTCTGCGTGCTGGACAATTACACCAACGCCACACCTGCGGTGCTGACCCGTGTACGCGCCTTGTCAAACGGCAAGATCGCCGATTTCAAAGGTGACGTGCGCGACCCGGCCATGCTTGACCGCGTCATGCAGGATTTCGCCCCTGATGCGGTGGTCCATTTCGCAGGATTAAAAGCAGTGGGCGAAAGCCAGCAGAAACCGCTGACCTATTACGATGTGAATGTGGGCGGCACTCTGGCGCTGCTCCATGCGATGGACAGGGCCGACTGCCGCAAAATCATCTTTTCATCCTCGGCCACCGTCTACGGCGAACCCGATTACCTGCCCTATGACGAGGCGCATCCAACGCGCCCGGCATCCGTTTACGGACGCACTAAACTGATGGCCGAACAGGTCCTGACCGATTGGGCCACCGCAGCACCAGACCGGAGCGCTGTGATCCTGCGATATTTCAATCCCGTAGGTGCCCATGCCTCGGCCCGCATTGGCGAAGACCCCAAGGACATCCCCAACAATCTGATGCCCTATATAGCACAGGTTGCCATCGGGTTGCGGCAGGCTCTGACGATCTATGGTGACGATTACGACACTCCGGACGGCACCGGCCAACGCGATTATATCCACGTCGTCGATCTGGCCCGCGCCCATGTGGCCGCATTGGATTATACCTGCAAAACATGCGGTGCGCGCCCGTTCAACATCGGCACCGGTCAAAGTTACAGCGTCATCGACATGGTCCGCGCGTTCGAGCGCGCCTGCGGCCAGACCATCCCGACACAGCAAGCCCCGCGCCGCGCCGGCGATATCGCCGCAATGCAGGCCAACCCTGCCCGCGCGCGCGCTGAACTGGGCTGGCAAGCAACGCATGATCTGGATGCAATGACCGCCAGCACGTGGGCCTGGCAATCGGCAAATCCAAAAGGCTACGACGCATGCTGACCGCCCCGTCTTCTTTTTTCAAAAAATACTCCGGGGTGACCCCGGATTTATCCGGGGGAGGGGCAGAGCCCCTTTTTGCGGCTGCGCCGCAAGCGCGCCGCGCGGGGATATTTATGCTCGGACGATGATCTGGCGCAGTGCGTCCATTCCGGCCATCAGCGTGGATTGGGCAAGGCCGGGGCTTTCGGCCTCCACGTAAAGCCGCAGTTCCGGCGCATTGCCAGACGGACGCAGATGGATGACACGCCCATCAACGCAGGTGATCCGCAGACCATCGGTCAGGTCAAGCGTACGTTCCTTTAAACCAAGATTTGCAACAAATGCAGCACGAAGGCCTGCATCATCCCGCATACTGGCCATCCATCGCCCTGACAGCAGCGTCGGCACATCCTGCAATCTGTCTGCCGCAGTAAAGCGCGCAGGTTGCGCCGCGACAAGCGCAGACACCGGCCTACCCCCACACGCCGCCAAAAGCGCCAGCATCGGCAGCATGGCGTCACGCGTCATCAACGCGGGCACTGGTCCTGCGGGGCCTTCGGCGTCAAACCCCAATAAAAAGCCGCCGTTCGCTTCAAAACCTGCGACCTGACCGCCCAGCGCATGCATGCCCGCAATCACATGCGGCGATCCGATTTTCGTGCGTAAAACCTGCGTAAACCCGCCCGCCAGAACACCCGTATTCGACGATACAGGCGTTACCACGCAGCGCGCGCTCAGGCATTGGGCCGTGATCTGCCCCATGACATCACCCGCGATCAGTTGCCCGTTTTCGTCGGTCATCAGTGGCCGGTCGCCATCACCATCTGTGGACAGGATTGCGTCAAGGCCATGCGCCCTCGCCCAATCGGCCAGCTGTGCCTTTGTTGCAGGATCAACAGCCTCTGTATCGACAGGGATAAATGTGTCCGACCGCCCCAGCATGACGACTTCTGCGCCAAGAGCCTTCAGCAAGTCCCCCATCAGGTCTCGGCCGACCGCGCTGTGCGCATAAAGCCCCAGCCGTAACCCAGCCAAAGCCTTATCATACCCTTGCACATAGCGGCTTTGGTACACAGGCCCCACATCGGCACTTTGCGTTGGCGGGCCTGCCAGATCGGGCCAGTCCCGCCCCAAGGCGGCTAGAATTGCGGTTTCATCCTGCTTGGTGATTTCGCCTGTGGGCGTGTAGAACTTCAGACCGTTGCGGTCTGCCGGAATATGGCTGCCTGTGACCATCACCGCCGCAGCCCCTGCCTGCATCGCAGCAAGGGCCAGCGCGGGCGTCGGCACGGCGCCGCAATCAGTCACCGCAAGCCCTGCCGCCTGCCCCGCCTGCATAACAACCGACGCAATCGCAGGCGAAGAACCCCGCAGATCACGCGCGACGAACAATCCGGACCCCGTCTTGCATGTCGCGGCAAAAGCCCTGACGTGATCGGTCACGCAGGCGGGTGTCAGATCCGTGACGCGGCCGCGCAGGCCGCTGGTGCCAAACTGGGGGGGCATATGCTCTCCTGCATTTCAGACGCGACACTACTGCAGGGCGAGTTGTGACGCAATTGAGCGAAATCGTCAGCAAGAACCATTCTGCCGCCGCAATTAAGCCATGCGACCGATCGGTATTTCTTGAAATCTTAATACATCGACAAGGCCAGTCCTGGGGGGATTGAAGATGTCTGCGCTTGCTCCGGTCACCTATCTGACCACCACACAAGACCTTGCATGGTCCCGTATCACCGATCTGGATATTATCAGCTTTGGTGGTGTGGACGTGTTGGTCAGCATCACCCGGTTTGACGGTGCGTTGCAAAGTTGGGATATCAGCGGCCCCGCAATTAGCGGGGGTGCAACGCTTGCCCTAGATGGCGGCGATGTGCCGGGGGGATCGGGCGCGATTGTGACATTGCAGACAGGCGCTGATCCGGTCCTGTTGATCGGCGGTGGTGCGCAGGGCACGTTTCAGCAGGTCGGTCTGGTCAGCAGCCAGTGGCAGGTCATCGAAACTCTGCCCATCATTGCAGGCTTTCAGCCGGGGTTCGTTTTTGTCCAGCCGGGGGGCGCCCAAGTCGTTTATGGCGGCATGGCGGGTGCCAGCGGGATCGCGGCATTGCATTTCGATGCAACGCTTGGGTTTAGCGGGCAGGGGCCCATCATTCAAACGGCTGGCCCTGTCACGGCGATGACGACAGCCGCTGGTCTTGTCTTTACCGTTGACACTTTGGCCAATCAGCTGACCGGCTGGCAGCCGGATACGACCGGCGCGCTGACCCAGATCGCTGCTTTGACACCGGACGATGGGCTTTGGATCGCCGCCCCAACTGCCATCAAAACCGCCACGGTTGATGGACTCAGCTATCTGGTGCTGGCCGCAGCAGGCAGCAGCAGCCTGACCGTGATAGAGGTGGACGCACTGGGTAATCTGATCATCCGGGATCACTTGCTGGATACGCTACAGACCCGCTTTGGTGGCGTGACCGCGCTGGATATCGTCGATGAAGGCGGGCGGACCTATGTGGTCGCCGGCGGTGCTGACGACGGATTGTCGGTTTTTACCCTGCTACCGGGCGGGCAGTTGGTCGGGCTTGCCCATATCGCGGATACAACAAGCATCGGGCTGGACAATGTCAGCGCAATCGCCGCACGCGGGCGACAGGGCGGGCTTGATATCTATGCCGCCAGCAGCAGCGAACCCGGCATCACGCAGCTGCGGCTTGAAACCGGCCTTGCGGGCGCGACGCAGACAGCGCCGCCAACCGGTGGGGTGCTGGCGGGGTCATCGGGTAACGACATCCTGCTGGGTGGGGCGGGTGACGACATCATCACCGGGGGCGCGGGCAATGATATTCTGCGTGACGGCGCGGGTGTCGACGTTCTGACGGGGGGTGCGGGGGCAAATCTGTTCATCATGGCGGCTGATGGTGCTTTGGATATCATCACCGATTTCAAACCGGGTATCGACAGTCTGGATCTATCGCTTTGGCCTATGCTGCGCGATATCAGCCAGTTGACGATGACCATCACCGATACGGGCTTTCGCATCCGCTATGGCGATGAAGACCTGATCGTCAACAGCGCCGATGGCGCGCCAATTGATTACCGGATACTGACCAATGCCGATCTGCTGGGTGGCATGCGCCTGCCCGCAAGCCTGACACCCGGTATCGCCGGTCCTGCGACCCCTGCCCCGTCCCTGACACCCCCGTCAGAGGCGCCGGCCGAACCAAGCGGCCCGTATTCCTATCTGTCAGGCTATCAGGCGCTTGCTAGCGGGAATCTGGCGGAAATGCGCAGCGCCTTTCTGGGCCAACCACCCCAGCAGGAAAGCGTCATCCTTGCGCGGGGCCATGACAGTATCGCTGTCGGAAATGGCGGCGAAAACGTGCTGATTGCAAGCGCTGATGGCAGCGTTCTGGTCGGAAATGGCGGCAATGACCTGCTGATCGGGCGTGACGGGCGCGATGTCCTGATCGGCGGTGCAGGTGCGGATATCCTGATCGGGGGGGCTGGCGATGATGATCTGCGCGGCGGTGATGGCGACGACCTGCTGATCGGTGGCGAAGGAAACGACCGGCTGCATGGCGGATTTGGCAATGATGTGCTGATCGGTGGTCCGGGTGCCGATACCTTCATCTTCAGCGCAGGGCACGACCATATCAAGGATTACGAACAAGGCATCGACCGACTTATCCTTGATGCAAGGCTTTGGACGGGTCTGACCTCTGCTGCGGATGTCTTGTTTGTCTACGGAAGCTGGCAGGACACCCGTGCCATCATCGATTTTGGCACGGGTGATGTTTTGTGGATCGACGGTGTCACCGATTACGCCGCCTTTGTCGATGATATCGCGCTGTTCTAGTTGGTGAAGGATTGCAACGTCGTCGCAAGACGCACAGCCGTCAGTGCCACACCCAGCGGGCTTTCGGTGCCATAGACCAGATCGCCGTCCTGTATCAGGAATTTACCCGCTGAAAACAGCCCGTCTGCCGTTGTCAGGTCGATGGTAAAGACGATCCGTTCCTGTGGCGGGCCGGAAATTCCGTCGCGCACTTCGGCAAAGTCATATTCGCGCAGGATCAGCACACCCTTGGGATTGGCAGAATTGGCCGAAACGCCACCGATCAGCGCCATCGCCTCTAGTGCGGTCAGATCACCGGACGGGAAGTCAAACAACGATTGTGACCCTGTCGCGCCCAGTGCAAGGAAACTGCGTTCATCGTTGACTACGCGCAGGCGGTCACCACCCTGCACCGCGATATCCAGCTGTGGCTGGTCTAGCAGCCTACGAAGCGATACGCCGTAAACCTGCCCGCTGCGGGTCAGGCGAACCTGCGGGTTCACAAAAGTCGGGTTGGCCCCGCCCGCAAGCGACAAAAGATCAAGCACGCGAAAGTTGCGGTCAGGGATCTGGTAGACCCCGACACCCGCAGCGCCATCGGTGATCGTGGCCGAATTGCCGCGACCGGCCTCGACCACAAGCTGGACCTGTGCAGATGGGATCGTGCGCAGCAATTCTTCCTCGATCCTTGCGCGCGCCGATTCGGGGGACATGCCTGCGATCCGCAATTCGCCGATATAGGGCACGAATATCCGACCATCGGCGCTGACCTGCGCTTGTTGCAGCGGTGTCGCCCGCTGACCCGGACCGGCAAGAAGCGAGTTTTCTTCAGCGTCCCAGATCGTCAACTGCACCAGATCGCCGGCGGCGATCAGCAGTGACGCAGGCTGCGCAACCGCGTTGAACCATGGCAAATGCTGCATATTCCGGCTGGGCCAACTGGCCAACATCGGAATTGTTTCACCGGTAACCGGATAAACGGAAAAGTCGAACTCGGGCGTTTCGCCCGCTGCCGCGGTATTGGCATTCGCTGCTGCCAGAACCTCTGACTGGAATCCTGCACCGCGCGGCAACCCACATCCCGCAAGCGCGAGACAGGCCACCAAGGCCATCATTTTATGCACCATTAAACTGCTCGACCTTTGCTTTTTTAAAAGCAGTAAGGCTTAATTTTTTGTGAACAGCAATAAGTCAGAAAACATAGCGCATCCAACGTGGTATCGACGCAACATAAGGTTGACTGCGGCGCGGGATCAAAAGTCGATAGCGATGCCTTTTTTCTCCCAGTCGCCGAACCTGACCGGCTCAGGGCCATCGCGCCCGCCCAGTTCAGGGGGCAGGTCAAGTTTGGCGGTCTTGCGCCGTTCTTCGGCTTCGGCCAAGGCGCGTTTCGCGGCGGGGGGCAGATCAGCAGTGTGATCGTCGGTCATGGCGCTCTCCTTGTCGGCGGTCATTGTTTCATATACGCCGCCCTCACCCAGCTTCAAGAGTGACCCCATGGACCAATCCGGCTTGCTGCCGCGCCGCAGCGCCCATCACCTGCTGATGCAGATCACGACCGAAGGCCGCCTGATGGCCGAACTGATCGCAGGCGGTGCGTTGGCGCAGCTTGCGCCCGATGATCGCGCCCGCGCGCAACGGCTGGCGACAGACGCCCTGCGCGGCCTGGACCGCGCCGACCGGATGCTGAAACCCTACCTGAAAAAGCCCCCTACCGATCATGTGATGAACGCCTTGCGTCTGGGCGTGATCGAACTGGTGCAGGGCGAGGCAGCGCATGGCGTGGTGAACGCCTATGTCGAACTTGTCGCACGCCATAAACGCAGCCAGACCATGAAGGGCCTGACCAACGCCGTGCTGCGCCGGATCGCTGATGAAGGCCCTGAAGGTTGGGCCAAACGCGCCGTGCCGCTGACGCCGGGCTGGTTGCGCCAGCCCTTGGTCGCGGCATGGGGCCGTGATGCGGTCACAGGGATGGAGGCTGCACATTTTGCCGGTGCCCCACTGGACCTGACTGCGAAGACAGATCCGCAGACTTTGGCTGATGCCCTTGGCGGTGTGGTGCTGCCGACAGGGTCGGTGCGGCTGGCGCAGGCGGGGCAAGTGTCCGGTCTGGCGGGCTATGATACCGGCGACTGGTGGGTGCAGGATGCCGCCGCCGCCGTGCCGGTCAAGCTGTTGGGTGATGTGGCGGGCCTGCGTGTGCTGGACCTTTGCGCAGCACCGGGCGGCAAGACATTGCAACTGGCCGCAGGCGGTGCCGATGTCATCGCCGTTGACCTGTCCGAAAAACGCATGACGCGCCTGACCGAGAACTTGGCACGCACAGGGCTTTCGGCCAAAACGGTGATCAGCGATGCATTTGCCTTTGATGAAAGCGGATTTGACGCTGTCCTGCTGGACGCCCCATGTTCCGCGACGGGCACGATCAGACGACACCCCGACCTGCCCTATGCCAAGGACGGGTCCGAATTCGGCGCCTTGATCGCCCAGCAAGAGGCGTTGATCGACCACGCGCTGACCCTGCTACGGCCCGGCGGGCGGTTGGTCTATTGCACCTGTTCACTGCTGCCCGACGAAGGTGAGGTGCAGGTGGAAGAAGCGCTGATCCGCCATAAAGATCTGACCACCACCACGCCAGCCCT